>CAIMMA010000368.1 GCA_903842475.1 uncultured bacterium | reverse complement strand
GATAAAGCCTTGATTTTTTAAATGGTGCCGAAGAGAAGACTCGAACTTCCACGAGCGTACGCCCACTAGACCCTGAACCTAGCGCGTCTACCAATTCCGCCACTTCGGCACTGCGTCGACGAATATGCTAGCCAATCGGCTTTTTGTCAAGTAATTCTTTGGGAGCGGATGCCGTGAACGTGCATAAAACGAAGGCTGTTTGCCTCCGTGGCCGGTGTAATCGGCACGGAATCGCTGGTTGTCGGAGGTCGGGACATCGTTTTTTGTGCGGAAATTCAAGGTGTCCTTGGTTTTGCAGAGAAAAATGATGACTGTGCAGATCGCCAGCTGGTTTTTTTTCGGATCGCTGGTAACCCGTACCCGGCGGATGGTATGAACTGTTTGCTTGTTTTTCCGATTTGGAGTACATATCCCGTCCTCATGGTCGCGAGGTTCTCCTGGCCAACCGGGAAATTCACTTTTTTGTTTTGCAACGAGCCCGTCTCGTAATCGGCGGCGCTGCTTCCATGGAATTATACACAGACCTTAAAGATATTCAGCATCCCTTTCCGCAGGCGCATGTCACCATCGGCAATTTCGATGGCGTGCATCTCGGTCACCAGAAACTGTTTGATCAGGTGGTGGCCCGGGCCCGGCAGGACAAGGGAATCAGTATCGCCATTACCTTCGATCCCCATCCGCTCAAGGTGCTGAGCCCGCAGAGTATCAGGCTGATTTCGACCACACCCCAGAAAATAGAACTTATTGAACGGGCCGGGATTGATGTCCTGGTGATCATTCCGTTTAACCGCGAGGTCGCCGTGACCACAGCGGTTGATTTTGTCGACGAGGTGCTGCTTGGGCGTGTTGGAATGCGCGACCTGGTGGTTGGCTATGATTATGCGCTGGGCAAGGGGCGTCAGGGCGATACCGCTTTTCTGGAGCGCCAGGGTGCGGAAAAAGGTTTTTCGGTGATGGTAATGCCGGCATACTACGAGCAAGGCATGCTGGTTTCCAGCACCAGGATCAGGGAACTGGTGGCCGCCGGTAAAATGCGCGATGTCCGCCGGCTGCTGGGCCGCTTTTACCAAATTCGGGGCGATGTGCAGTGGGGCCGGCAGCGAGGCGGCAAACTGCTCGGGTTTCCCACCGCCAATCTGTGCATTTCGGAAGAAGATTTGTGTCCGAAACGGGGGGTCTACGTCACCCAGGTCATTTATGATGGCAAGCAATACGGCGGGGTCTCAAATATCGGCTACAACCCGACGTTCGGCGATACCGCGCTGGTGGCTGAAACCCATATTTTCGATTTCAATGCCGATATCTACGGCAAACCTCTGAAGATCAACCTGCTCCGACACCTGCGCGGCGAAATTACCTTCAGCGGCCCGGAAGCACTTGCCCGGCAGATCCGCAAGGATATTGAAGTGGCCCAAAAGGTTCTGGCCCAGGAACGTCAACGGAAACTGATCGCCTATCACCAGGGTCTTGGGGCCTGAACAACCGGTTGTAGGCAGCTATAATTTCCGGAGCGGGTAACTTGCTTCCAGACTATTTGTGACTATACTAAGGAAACTTTACCCTTTGAATGCCGAAAATCAGCCGGCAAGGGCATGGCTTTTAAAAAAATATTAGAGAAGGTTTTTTATGACTGAAGTGCAAAAAAACGCCGAACTTTCGGATGTTATTAAAGAGCTTGAAAAGGTGGTGCAGGAAAAGCCGGATAACGTTTTTGCCCGGCATCATCTCGGCCTGGTATATCGGCAGGCAGGTCGGATCGACGAGGCCATCGCCCAATTGGAAAAAGCCATTGAGCTCGATGACCAGTCCATGGAGAGTATGATCAATCTCGGGGCGATCTTTTTTGACCGGGGCGATACGGACCGGGCAATGGCCCTCAATAAAAAGGCTCTGGTCATCTCGCCGAAGATGGCGGAAGCCCATGTCAATATCGGCCTGATCCATCAGCATCGCCATGAAGTCGCCGAAGCCATCGAGTGCTACGACACTGCGGTGCAGATCGATCCGCAACTGCTGACCGCCTGGATCAATCTGACTTCCGCCTATACCATGATCGAAGAGGATGAAAAAGCCGTGGACGCCGCCAGGCAGGCGGTGACGCTTGAGCCCGACAGCCCGATGGCCCGGAACAATCTGGCGGTGGCGCTCTATTTCAAGGGCGACTTCAAGGAGGCACAGCGCAACATGGAAAAGGCCACGGAACTCGGCTATTCGGTTGACCCCCGCTTTGCCGAAGCGCTCCAGGCGAAACGTACCGATCTTTCATGAGCAGTAAGGCCGAAGCCCATCTTAAACCCTGGTGCCCCTTCTGCGGCATGGATGTCGGTCGGCCGACCGACGGCGTCCAGCGTAAAATGCGCGAGTTCCCCATGGGAGTGTGCGAATGCGGGGCGGTCTATGTAGCCGAGGCGACCGGTCATAATATCGGGGCCGCCATGGTCGAGTGCCTGGTCAGCGCCTGCAACGAACAATGGGACCTGGCCTGGGACCTGGTGCCGGAAGAGGATTATCTCACCGGCACCCTGGACGATTATGACGATGTGACCCACCAGATCGTGGCCAAGCGGAATCTCGACGGACGGGCGGTGCGCGGGGTGCTCTATTTTGTTCGGCTGCATAAAGATGTGGCCGACCTGGTGCAGCGTTACGAGCAGAAGCTTGGGGTCGACGCGCCCTGTGCCGATGCAGCCGGCGCGGCGGCGGCGCCATCTGTCGAAGTCCAGCCGGGGATCGAATCCCCACGGGATCCCAAACGAGTCAAAAAACGGGCCGACAAGCAGCTCGTCAAGGAGATGGCCCAGCGCGCCGATATCGACGCCCTGTTCGAATCGTACCACGATGACCCCAAGGTGCTGCGATATCTGCAGCGCCTGCTCTATGAGCCCGACCCGGCCGCCCGGTAT
>CAIMMA010000367.1 GCA_903842475.1 uncultured bacterium | reverse complement strand
TTTCATCAGTTCGGCGTGCGGGATGCTGTCAAAATAACCTGACAAATCCGCATCCACCACATGGGTATGGCCTATAATCAGAAGGTGATGAACCGCTTTTACCGCATCCTGCGCCCCTGGTTCTAGCCGATATGCATATTGTTCCGGTTGCAGATCGGCTTCAAATAATGGTTTTCAGCACATGCATGACCGCCGTCTGCACTATTCCCCCGGATCTATTCCCGGATCAACGATCTGTTTTCCCTGCCGATGCGTATTCCGGTGGAAACCGGCCGAGCTTTTCAGGAAGTAACGGCGCGGGAGAAAGGCTGGTTCTGAACTTCTTCTTTTATTCAAAAGGAGGTCAAGATACCGGCGGAGAGATTATCCATGCGGAAGATATATGAAATACTGAGGTTGAAGTTTACGGTCTGAGCAACCGTGATGTCGCCCGTGAGCCACTCACTCAAACCACTTCCAGGCAGACTACTGCATTTTCAGTTGTTATTTGTTATTGCACTACGCCCTTAATATTCTTTTAATATACACCAACTGATTATCTTTGCTGGAAAATTTCATTCAGGAAAGTATTCTCATAAACACCATACTGATCCGGGAGGATAACTCGAAAGATTTTTCTGATCACGGTGCGGGAATTTTTCCTGGTGGTTCCCAGTCGTTTGAAAAACGACGATTCGGTTGCGCCCCAGCAATTTTGCCCGGTAGAGGGCAAAATCCGCGCGACTGATTAATTCCGTGGCGGCAAGATCTTTGGTGGGAATCATTGCGGCCACACCCAGGCTCAGGGTCAAAATGGAATCGACCTCGGAAGCGGCATGGGCGATATGCAATTCTTGAATCTTCCCATGGATTATCTCTGCAACCGTGAGTGCTGCTTCTGCATTACAATCCGGCAGGAGACAGACAAATTCCTCGCCACCGTACCTGGCTGCAGAATCAGACAGCCGCCTCGTCCCTTCTTGCAGAGCGCGGGCCACCTTTTGCAAACAGTGATCGCCAGCAAGATGGCCATAGTGATCATTGTACAGTTTGAAATGATCGATATCGACCATTATGGCAGCTAACGGGCTGTTGTTGCGTTGACATCGGCGCCACTCGCGATTGAGCTTGTCTTCATGATAACGGCGATTTGAAATGCCCGTCAGCCCGTCGATATTCGTCAGTTTATGCAATTCTTCATTGGCCACTTCAAGGCTCTTGTTCACTTCCTCGACCTTGACCATCTGCTCCACGACCAATTTCGCGGTGATGGCTGCCGCTTCCCGCGAAGCCAACACCTCACGATAAAGGAGTTTGTATGCTGTAAACAACTGCTCTTTACTGAGTTGCTCCAGTTGTTGAGCCTCGATATGGTAGAGATTAAGTTTCTTCATAAATAATCTCCATTGCCAGCTCTGCCGCCCTCTTAAAGGCGTCCGAATGCCCTTGTCCTTCTATCCCGACCATGCTCACCGCGGGCATCGGTTGTAACCCAAGAAAAGGCAACGCTCTAAGAAGGTACAGCAATC
This sequence comes from uncultured bacterium, assembly GCA_903842475.1. Classification (GTDB taxonomy): domain Bacteria; phylum Desulfobacterota; class Desulfobulbia; order Desulfobulbales; family Desulfobulbaceae; genus Desulfobulbus. Next base: position 3,269 of record CAIMMA010000367.1, on the reverse strand, counting down.
CTCCGGAGTGGGAATAGATCTCTTCGCCGCTGTTGCTGCAAACGGTTGCCAAATCAAGATGCACAATGGTTCCTGGTACGCCAAACCCCACGACGCTATCGACCAGCACGACTCTGCGACAGTGCTCAAACCACTGGAGCAGATCAATCCCGCCAAGGGCGCCTTCAATGATTTCGATACGATGGTCAAACGGCTTTGCCTGCAATTCCTGGAACACCCGGATGCCCGCCGCATCGGCGTTGACCAGTTTGTTCCCCACGCAGACAATTCTGCCAATCTTCATGTGCCGACACGCAGATTGCCCAGGGCCGACCCTTTTTTAGAAACAGCATGCACTGAACACACCATGCACAGATCAAAGCTGCGCACCACATGCCCCACCTCTACCGGTTCTTCAGGATTGCGCACCGGGGTGCCCAGTAAAGCTTCCTCGATGGGCCCTCTGACATTTTGGTCGTCGCGGGGCGAGGCATTCCAGGTGGTAGGCGTGATAACCTGGTAGAGATCGATTAATCCCTCGGAGATTCGTACCCAATGGCCAAGCATGCCTCTGGGAGCCTGAAGGAGTCCGACACCGGTCCCGAATTCAGGTATGTCGGCCGGGTGATAATACTTTTGATTTGGATCGATAGCCAGGAGGCATTGTTCCATTTGCAGCAGCAACCTGCCGGGACGTAACAACCGTGCCAGTTCTCTCGATAAGGCAGAAGCTCCTTCACAAGCGACCATATCCAAGAATAAAGGATCGCGCCGCACCAGAGCTTCGGCCAGCGGACCGGTTTCAACCGGGGTGCCGCTGTATCGAGGGGCCTTGCACCATGAATATTTATGATCGTTATCCATGCTTCCCGCTGGAAGGGTTGCACTGGTTAGCGGGTGGCCACCGGAACTTCTCGTTTGGTATTTTGCATATTTTACCTGCTCGCCAATCCGCTCCTGATCAAACAACTCGATGACACCGTCATGCAGGAAACCACCTCCTGCCTCCCCCTGTTCTATTCCGTCAATACCGTTGGGGGCAACCAGGTACGCTTCATGGCCTTTTCCGATCCTGTCGAGACCAAACGCCGAGCCGCAACGCAGAAAAAAGCCGAGTTCACTGTTGCGGTGGGTTTGATTTTCATCAAGCCACCCTGCAAGCTCATCACAGCTTTTTATGGTTGCAATGCGCTCCAGGGAACAGCCCAGGACGGTCTGTTCGTACCAGCGCCGGAATTCCGACAACAGCATCCTGCACTGGCGCAAGTCGGCCTCGCTGGGTTGGGAAGTAATGCCTCCGGGAACGATAAAAGAGGTGTGGGGCCATTGCCCACCAAGGATAGCCGTGATTTCAGGAATTTTTCGAGTGGCGAGGATGGTCGAGACCACCGTGCTTCCCTTAAACGGCTGATATCTTCGCACCGCTTCAGCATGCAGGGAGTTTTGCGCGTACCCTGGGTTGGCCAGATCGGCAGCGAACATTAAAAAAATATGGCGCAGATCGCTTTGCAGTTTTTCCGCGCCCAGCACGATACTGCGAATCATCCGACTATTGTGTCCCACGAACACCCCGGCAATATTCTCCAGCGCCATGGCCGCCGCCAGCAGATGACTGGTACTGCAGATTCCGCAGATTCTAGGGGTGATCACCAAACCATCAAGAACTCCCCGACCAATGAGCATGTTTTCCACGCCGCGGAACATGGTGCCAATCATCCAGGCATCAGTCACCACATGGTCTTCGATCACAACCTTGACCTCCAGATCCCCTTCGACCCGGTTCATCGGCATGTAAACAGTTTTACTCATAAGAAAATTAGTAATAGTTCATGGGTTAGACACGTGACTTTCGCTTGATCAACCGCTCGGGAGCAGCGGCAGCGGCCATGCCTTTGTAAGCAAGATAATGGGCCCGGTCAACGCCATTGGGCAATTCGAGCGGTACGTCGATAATATTGGGGGTGTGGAAAAACGCATGTTCCTGGGGAAATGCGGGTTGAGTGCATCCGAAACAGGGAACCCCGGCGTTGGTTTTCGAATTCCGGTTGTTCCAGAGGATTTTATTGCAGGGGCTATAGGTCAACGGTCCGCGGCATCCCAAATGGAAAAACATGCACCCTGGACCGCCAAAGTCGCTATCTTCAACCCGAAATTCGTGATATTCGTTGCGGGTACACCCCTGGTGCACCAAAACACCGAACCAGTCCTCCGGCGCTTGCAATGCGTTGAGTGCCGGCAGATTGGTTCCGCAGACGGCAAAGAGCATGTCCTTCAACACGGTCGGGTGCACAGGACATCCCGGCAGATTGATCACCGGCCAACCACGCTGGGAGCGAAACGATTCCCCTAGCAACCCACCGGGATGTTTATCAAAGAACTGCAGGCCGGTGGCCTCGACCGAGCCTAGCTTGCCGATGCCGCCAAAGCTGGCGCAGGTTCCCACGGCGATAACCACTCCGGCCCGTGCCGCCAATTCTTCTAAAATAGACGCTTTGGCTTCACCTTTGTAGGTGTCGAACCCTCCGGAAGGGGACGAGCTGTTAATAACGAATCCCTCAACCAGCAGAATGTCAAGGGGTTGCCTGCCCTGCCGCAGGTCCTGAAGCAAGGCGTCGTAGGAGAGATGGCCGCCGCAATTGAGCGATGGATGCCAAAGCATGTTGATTTTCAACTCTTCGAACAGGTCCACCAAGGTTGGCGTTTCCATGCCCAGGAGGCTCATGGTATCTCCGCCACAGGCACCACATTGGAACCAGAAGGCTGTTGGCATGTCTCTTTCTCCTTTGTTCCGAAGCCAATACAATTGCCGCCCCGCCCGTCGATTGCGGGCAGCAGTCCAGCAGCTTGATCGGCCAGGAGATCGTCCGCGATTCCATCACGTCATCGATCGTCACGACCTTCCGCAGATGCGCGTTGGGATTCAACGACGCGTGCCGGCGGTTCTTCACCGCGACGCGCGCCATGTCCTCCTGGGTCATGCCATACCGTTGCATATACCGAACAGCCGACATCGCCAGCATGTTGATGGTGCCGAGCGGAAGGGATCGTTCGAAGGAGGGGTCCCAGATTTTGTTTAGGACGGTTTGGGAATCACCGCACTCACCCACCTTGTCGGCGCCGGCGGTCAGCACGACGTCGCACAGGCCTGACGCGACATGATAATACGCGGCCGCAACGGACGAGATGCCGGTCGACCCACCCGTGTTGATGCGCAGGAACCGCTTCCGCCGCCCGCCGACCGCGTCGACGCCGAGGCGTTCCGCGTTGCCGATCCCGATCATCGCGTCGGG
>CAIMMA010000366.1 GCA_903842475.1 uncultured bacterium | reverse complement strand
CCGCAAACCCGCGGGCCCAAGGGGCTGGCTCGCCGCCGGTTGGCTCGGATGCGCCCTGCTGATGATCGGAGCGCCTCCCATCGCCGCGGCCGACGGGGCGGTGCTGCTCGAGGAGCAGTTTGACACCTTGGCCCGGTGGCAGCCCCAGCCCTTTGCCAAGATCCCCCGGCATTCCCGCTACAGTGCGGTCACCCTGGAAGGACGCTCCTGCCTGTTGATGGAAAGCGACAACTCGGCCTCGGCCCTGGTGCTCGGGCAATCGTTTAATGTCTATGCATATCCGGGACTCGCCTGGCGCTGGAAGGTCGGCAACATCTTGACCAAGGGGGACAGCAGCCGCAAGGAGGGGGACGACTACCCGGCCCGTCTCTATGTGATGTTTGCCTATGATCCGGACCGCGCCTCCCTGGGGAAACGGCTCCAATACCAACTGGCCAAAACCGTCTATGGGCAGTATCCGCCGGACAGTTCGATCAGCTACATCTGGGACAATCGGCGCACCGATGCCGCGGTCATCACCAATGCCTACACCAGTGCAGCCAAAATGATCCCGGTCAATGCGGGCCCGGAAAAAGTCAACACCTGGCAGGAACACACGGTGGACATCGTCAGGGACTACCGGTTGGCCTTTGGCCAGGACCCTCCGGCCACCGCCACCCTGGCGGTGATGACCGATGCGGACAATACCCATGAATCGGCCCGGGCCTGGATCGATTATATTCGAATTTTTAGCCCCCGGTGAAGGCGGCTGGATGAAGAGCGCGACGGCAGCGAAGCAACGAACCGGTTGTTCGCCTACGCCCTTTGGTATTCAACCCGGTTGCGGCCGTTCCCCTTGGCACGATACAGGGCCTGATCGGCCAGTTGCAGGAGATCCGCGGCGGTTTTGGGCCGGTGGACATGGAGGGAGGCGACCCCGATACTGGCCGTCACCGCCCATTGCTGCCCCTGGTCGCTGAACCGATACCCCTCGATCTGGGCCCGGATCTTCTCGGCGACAAACAAAGCGCTATCCACATTGGTACTGGGCAGCGCCACGACGAATTCCTCGCCGCCGAACCGGGCGGCCAGATCACCGCAACGAACATTTTTCCTCAGCAGGGCCCCCACGGTTTTGAGGACATAATCGCCAAACCCATGGCCGCAGGTGTCGTTGACCTTCTTAAAGTGATCAAGATCAAAAAAGAGGCAGCTGAGATCGATACCGATACGCAGCGCCCGGGCAAACATCTCTTCAAAAGCCTCCTGGAAATAGCGTTTATTGCGCAGGCCGGTGAGTGCGTCGTTGACCGCCCGATCATAAAGATTCCGGTTCATCTCTTCCAGATGGCGGACATGGCGACGCAACTGCAGGTGCACCTGGACCCGGGCCAGCAGTTCTTCGGCGATGAACGGTTTCATCAGATAATCGGTGGCGCCGGCCCGGAACATCCGCAACACCGCATTGGTTTCTTCGGTGCTGCTAATCGAGAGCATCGGCAGAAGCTCGGCTTCCGGGAGCTGACGGGCGAGATGAATAAATTCGTCGCCGCGCATCACCGGCATTTCATAATCGACGATGGCCAGATCGAGTCGGCTGCTGTGTTCCCGCACCAGATCATAGGCCTGCCTGCCGTTTTCCGCCTCAATGATGGTCAGACCGATACGGTGCAGGCAGGTTCCGACCATCCGTCGCACCCCCTGATTATCGTCGATCACCAGGGCCGTCATGCCGGCGAAGGTCGACTGCGGCAGCAGCACCCGACTGACCGCCTTGGCGATGTCGCCGCGCACAAACGGCTTGGAAATAAACTCGAGGACGCCGAGATGAAAACCGCGGCTGCGATTTTCAAAAGTGTCGTTGGCGGAAACAAACAGCACCGGGATGCGGGCTTCCGGAGTGCCGAACAACCCCTTGTCCTCCAGCTCCCTGATTTTTTCGCAGCAGACGAAACCATCCATGCGCGGCATGTCGATATCCAGGGTGATCAGGTCCGGCAGTTTATGCATCCAGTGGAACGAGGAAAGGGCCTCCAGGCCGTCGATGAAGGTGATAACCGCAAACCCTGCCGCTTCCAGTTCTTGTTGGATGATGCTGCGCATGGTGGAACTGTCGTCCACCACCACCACCGTTTTTCGATCCATGGAGGCCGGCGCTGCATTGTTGAGGTTTTCGTCAATTATTCCCATCATTGTTGCGACCAGGTCTCCACAGAGTTCACACCAGGCACCGCGCTATGCCAAGGCAGGTACCACTGATTACCTAAAAGAAATCGTTTGATCCAATTAGAACGCAGCCCCGGTGCCGCATAATCATGGCCATCCGGGAACCAGCCTTATAGAGTAATTTGTTTGACGGAAAACTCACGGCTTTCTACAGTACAATGGCGTAATGATCAAGGTATCCGCGCGCCAGGACACCAAGGTGGCGACCAACCCGCTCAACCCCACGAGGACCTTGCCATGGAACAGTATACCTTACCGGACAGCCAACGCATCCCGCCCCTGGAATTTTGATGAACCGGGCGCACCCTGCAACGTGCAAACGATCTGGGATGAATACCCCGCCTGTGCGGTGCGGACGGCGATGATCACCATCCAGGGACTTGCGGCCCAGGGCCTGCACATACCATGGTTTGCAGCCAGACCCGGGGAGGCCTGGTGCCTGGTCGGCGCCAACAGCTCGGGGATCACCCTGCTCTGTGATGTGATCACCGGGGAACCGGTTGACTTCCAGGCCGAAGTACTGCAGTTGCCGGCCGAAATCGGCGTGCTCTCGTTCAAACGGCAGCAAGCCATTTTCGAGGCGGAGCTCCGCCAGGATAACACCGATTTCCTCGACCGGATCGATCCCGGCACCCCGGCCCGCGATTTTCTTGCCAGGCCGGAAGAACACCGGGAATTGATCGAGCTTTTCGCCCTGGACCAGGTACTGGACCGGGGCTACCGGCAGTTGAGCTCCGGTCAGGCTCGAAAACTCCGCCTCCTCCAATTAATCACCCACGGCGCCTCCCTGCTGGTGCTCGAGAACCCCTACGAAGGCTTGGATCAAGCCAGCTGCCTGGAACTGGATCGGGTGCTGGCCCGACTGCAGCAACAGGGGTTAAGTATCATAACTTTTGTCAACAATACAGGAGATATCCCCTCATGGTGCAGCCACCTCGCCGCCGTCCTGGAGGGGCGCATCGCCCTGCAAGGCCCCCTTGGCGAGATCCTGCCGGAGGTACGGCGGTTGCTTTGGCGCCAGCCCGCCCGATTCCGGGTCTCGGTCGAAGAACTCCACCGGGAGATCCCCACCGGCGGACGGGACGAGAGCGGCCCCAATCTTCTCACCCTGACCAGGGGATTCGCCCGCTACGGCGAGATCGAGGTCTTCAACAACCTCAACCTCACCGTCAATCAAGGCGACCATACCCTGATCACCGGACCCAACGGCTGCGGCAAGTCGACCCTGCTGCAGATCATCACCGGCGACCACCCCCTGTGCTACGTCAACGAGCTGATGCTGTTCGGCCGGCAGCGGGGCGGCGGCGAGTCGATCTGGGAAGTAAAACGGCAGATGGGCATCGTCAGTCCCGATCTGCACCGCAACCACCGGGTAGCCGGCAGCGCCCTGGCGATTGTGGTCTCCGGCCTGTTTGACTCGATCGGCCTCTATGCCCGCCCCACCCCAGGCCAACAGCAGTTGGCACTGAAATGGCTGCAGCGCCTAAGCCTGGCGGACCGGGCCGGGGTCAGCTTTCGCCGGCTTGACTACGGCGAGCAACGGCTGATTCTGCTGGCCCGAGCCCTGATCAAGGTACCGCGTCTGCTCATCCTTGACGAACCGACCCAGGGGCTCGATGAACCCAACCGGATGGCGCTGCTTGATTTTCTCGCCGAAATTGCCGCTAAAAACCTCTGCACCATAGTGTATGTCAGTCATCGCCCGGATGAATACCGTAGGTTTTTCACCCAGCAGGTGCAATTCGACGGATGAAAAAATGCATCACCCAGGTGAAATGTCTGTAGGAGGTTGGCCGGTTCGTGATTACCATAGCAGGCGAGGCAGGGGGGCATGCCTGCCGATTACGACCATTTTGGGCGAGCAGACTTCAGCCTGAACGACTGAAACCATCTTTTGAGAGCATCTTCTTTTAAGAACAGGAGAAAAAATGATACTGCCATACCGTGATTATCAGCCGCAGGTCGGCAAAGGCGGATGGGTGGCTCCCAGTGCCACTCTGATCGGTGATGTTGTCTTGGGCGAAGATGTCAGCCTCTGGTTCGGCACTATTGTGCGGGGCGATGTCCATCGTATCCGGATCGGGGCGCGCACCAACATCCAGGATCTGTCCGTGGTCCACATCACCCAGCACGAAGGCGGGGAACGGGTTGATCAGGACGGGCACCCCACCATCATCGGCTGTGATGTCACCGTCGGCCACCGCGCCATCCTCCACGGCTGCACGGTGGGAGACCTGTGCCTAATCGGTATGGGGGCGATCATTCTCGACGGAGCAGTTATCGGTCGGGAATCGATCGTCGGCGCCGGTTCGGTGGTCCCCCCCGGCAAGCAGTATCCACCGCGTTCTTTAATCATGGGGACGCCCGCCAAAGTGGTGCGGGAAGTCAGCGATGCCCAGTTGCTGGAAATGCAGGCTTCGTGGAAACGATATGTGGCCCTGAAAAATGAGTATTATCAGGCCAAGGTGGGAGACTGCTTTTAACCGTGGCCGGCACCGGACAGCTGACCATCACCAATGCCGACCACGGTGTTGGTGATGGCCTCAGAGGGTGACGACCGAGTTTTCCTCGCCGTATTCATTGGCCGCATACCCGTCGGCCTCGGCATCGTTGACCCAGACACCACCGTCGAGGACATAACGGAAACGATACGACTGGCCGGCGGGCAGGGAGACGCTGACGGAGAAGCTGCCGTCTTTTAATTGTTTCATCGGGGTTTCCAGCAGGGACCAGCCATTGAATTCCCCCGCAAGCACCGCAGTCCTGGCCTGTTCTTCGTTATCGTATTTAAAGGTGACGCGACAGGATGCGCCGGTTTTCGAATAACTTTTCTTCAGCATACCGTTTTCTCCTTGCATACGTTTAAACTAATTGTCCAGCAACTGAGCGCCGTGGCAGGCAACGTTACCGCCAACTGAAAAAAGTGTAAATCAGCCGGAGCAGAGGAGCAAGCACTTTTAGCGGAGGCCGCCGTTTCGGCCGCTCTTGATGGGCCACTACTTTTTGATAAACATGACGCTTCTCCCGTACCAATGAATACATACCACTGACCAACAGCTGAAATTTCCCGGCGTTGATTCGAGGGGTCCCCGCCACCAAAGGACCGCCACCCAACCCGCGCCTATTTTTCTTTCCCCATTCTCCTTCTGCCCTGTGATCCCGAATGACCAACCCACTGAAGGCTGCAACCCTCGGCCCGCGCATTCCCGAGCTGCTGGCCCCGGCCGGCAATTATGAAAAGCTGGTGACCGCCATCCATTACGGTGCCGACGCCGTCTATCTGGGCGGCAAAGCATTCAGCCTGCGGGCCCGCGCCGCCAATTTCGACGAAGCCGGCCTTCGACAGGCCATTGCCTATGCCCATGCGCATGGCGTCAAGGTCTATGTCACCGTCAACATCTTTGCCCACAATCGCGACCTGGCGGAGTTGGCACCCTATCTGCACATGCTCCGGGACGCCGGCGCCGATGGCCTCATTGTCAGCGATCCCGGCATCCTCAGCATCGCCCGGCAGATCGTCCCAGATCTGCCCCTGCATCTCTCCACCCAGGCCAATATGACCAACACCGCCAGCGCCGGTTTCTGGGCCGCGCAGGGGGTCGGCCGACTCAATCTCGCCCGTGAGCTCGGTCTGGAAGAAATTCGGGCCATGCGAGCGGCAACCGGCATCGAACTGGAGGTGTTTGTCCACGGAGCGCTGTGCATCTCATATTCCGGCCGCTGCATGCTGAGCACCTATTTCACCGGCCGCAATGCCAATCAGGGGGATTGCGCCCATCCCTGCCGCTATTCCTACGCACTGGTCGAGGAAAAACGGCCCGGACAGTACTTTCCGGTGGAAGAGGACGAGCGCGGCACCTACATCTTCAACTCCCGCGACCTCTGCCTGCTCAACCGGCTGCCGGCCCTGATCGATGCCGGGGTGGATGCAATCAAAATCGAGGGGAGGATGAAGTCCGTCGGCTACGTGGGGGCGGTGGTGCGGCTGTATCGGCTGGCCCTTGATTGGATCGGCGAACAATTATTTTCAGGGCTTTCCGCAGATAGCCTGGTTTTGCCTGAAGTTTTTCATAAGGAAATGAACAAGATCGGCACCCGCGGCCAGACAGAAAACTTTTTTTCAGCCAGGCCTTCATCTGGGGACATGCTTTATGATAGAATGAGGGTGGAGCAAGAGTATGTCCCGGTGGGCATTGTCCGGGACCTGGAACCACTGCGGATCGAAACGCGGCATGTTCTGACCTTAGGTGATCAGGTGGAATATCTCGGCCGTTTTATTGTTTCAGACCCGGTGACCGTGATCGGTATGCAAACCGCAGACGGCGCCTCGATCACCAGGGCCAATCCCGGCGCCTTGGTCGCTCTGCTGACCGAACCGCCGCTGATGTCCGTTGAGATGCATTCAATTTTACGCAAGAGAATAAAACTCCCATGAAACCCTTTCTCAATGTCCCTTTCCTCCTGGAGGAACGGTATATCGATTTTTTACTCGAGTGCGCAGAGGATCTGGACAGCATCCATTTCAGTCTGCTCCACAGCCGGGCCCTCGACAGTCGCATCCAGATCGAACCCTCCGGTTCACAGGAGCAGATCATCAGGGGCCTTGAACGGCTGCGGGGCCCACGGAAATATGTCCTGCTCAACAGCCGGTTTTACACCCCGGAACTGCTCACCGACAGCCGGAACCTCAAACCGATCGTCAACACCCTGGAGCACTACCTGGACCGAGGGGTGCTCCACGGCATCGTCTACTGCGACCACTATCTGCTCCAGCTGCTCTCCGACGAAGCCCCGGAGCTCGCCGCTCAACTGGAGGCCGTTCCCAGTGTCAACACCATGCTCGATTCCCGTGGGAAAATCGAGGCCCAGCTGGCCTACATCAGTGAAACCGGCTTCAAGATGCCGGGAAAAATCATCATCGACCGCTCCCTTAACCGCGACCTGG
>CAIMMA010000365.1 GCA_903842475.1 uncultured bacterium | reverse complement strand
TCTTGAGTATACGGCCCAGGATCGCATTGTGTTGGCTCCACACCTGGAGACCGAAAGAAACGGCTACCACGATGACCAGATTGAGGTTGGTAAACAACGAGATACGCCAGACCTGCTTGGTTTCACTGCGGGCGCCAAAGGACCGCAAGAGCTCGGCAAAGACCAGCACGGTGAAGGCGTAGGTGCGCGCCGTTTCCAGGGTTTCGGTCTTCAGCATGTAGAAGTACACTGCAAAGGCCAACACCGCCGTGAGACCGCCGGTGAGCAGCATCGAGCCTAGGAAGCTGCGGTCCGTCATGCTTTCTGTTCTGGGGCGCGGGCGGCGTTGCATCACGTCGGGGTCGATGGGGTCGGTGGCCAGGCAGAGCGCGGGCAGGCCATCGGTGACCAGGTTGATCCACAGCAGATGAATCGGCAGCAGGGGCGACGGCAAGCCTATGGCGACACAGAACGTCATCAGCAGCAGTTCGCCGGTGTTACCCGCCAGCAGGTATTGCAGCGTTTTGCGAATGTTGTCGTAGATGCCGCGACCTTCTTCTACGGCCGCGACAATGGTGGCAAAGTTGTCATCGGTGATGATCATGTCCGCGGCTTGCTTGGTGACTTCCGTGCCCGACTGTCCCATGGCGATACCGATGTCTGCGCCTTTGATGGCCGGGGCATCGTTGACACCGTCACCGGTCATGGCCACCACGGCCTCTTGATCGGCTTTCAAGGCACGGATAATGCGCAGTTTGTGCAGGGCGGTGACCCGGGCATAGACGACGGTTTTCAACGCCCGCTGCCGGAGTTCGTCATCGGATATGTTTTCCATCTCCATTCCGGCAATAACTGATTCGTCGCCGGTGGCGAGGCCGATTTCCCGGGCAATGGCCGCCGCGGTGTGCGGATGGTCGCCGGTAATCATCACCACCCGGACGCCGGCGGCGCGGCATTTGGCCACGGCGTCTTTGGCCTCCTGGCGCGGCGGATCATACATGCCTGTCAGACCGACGAACACCAGGTTGCGCTCGACGGCATCGGCAGTGAGCTCGGAGGGCGAAGCGTTGTCCAGGTCGCGATAGGCCGATCCGAGCACCCGCAAGGCTTGCTGCGCCATTGCGGTGTTCTGCGTCTCAATGCTCCGGCGATCCTCGTCCGTCATGGGCCGGACTCCGGTGCCGGTGTATATCTCCGTGCAGAGCTCCAACAGCACATCGGGCGCACCGTTGATCAGGGCGCGGAGCCTGCCGTCTGGCATTCTGCGAATCACCGTGTTCCGTTTGCGGTCGGAGTCGAAAGGAATGGCATGGTGCTTCGGCAGTTCCGCCTCGATCTTCTCCCGGTTGCCACCGGCCTTGGCGCCAGCCGAAAGCAATGCCCCTTCGGTGGGATCGCCGACGGTATGCCAATCGCCGTCTTCTTCAGCGAGATGTGAATTGTTGCAGCCGAGGAGAACGGTTGCCAGTTCGAGCAGCGGCGCCGTGTATTCGGCCTCCGGTTTTTTGCCCGCTAAGCGGACTTCTCCGTCTGGCCCGTAGCCGTCACCGGTCACCTCAAAACTTTGGCCGGCGACATACAGCCCGCGCACGGTCATTTCGCCGGCCGTGAGCGTCCCGGTTTTATCCGTACAGATGATGGTTGTCGAGCCGAGCGTCTCCACTGCCGGCAGTCTGCGCACCAGCGCGTGACGGCGTGACATGCGCAGCACGCCGAGCGCGAGCGCGACCGTAACGATGGCCGGCAATCCTTCCGGCACTGCGGCCACCGCAAGACTGACCGCAGTCATTGTCAACTCATAGAGATTGGTCCCGCGAAGCATCCCCAGCCCGAAAAGCAGGGCGACAATGGCAAGCGCCGCCCAGACGAGGATGCGGCCGACCGAATCGAGTTTCTTCTGCAGCGGAGTGCTTTCCTCTGCACCCTCCTTGGCAAGCAGTCCAGCGATGCGGCCCAGCTCGGTTTGCATAGCTGTGGCCACCACGACGGCCAGACCGGTGCCCGCTGCGACGCCGGTGGCCATGAAGACCATGTTGGCACGGTCGCCAAGAGGGACATCGCTCCCAGCCAAGGTCGCGGGCTGTTTCGTCACTGCTGCCGATTCGCCGGTCAGCGCCGATTCGATGCACCGCAACGATGCCGCTTCCAGGAGCCGGGCATCGGCTGCCACCAGGTCGCCGGCTTCCAGCGCCAGGATATCGCCAACGACAATTTCCAAAGCTGGGATCGAAGTAATGGCCCCATCGCGCCGCACCTTAGCCCGGGGCGCGGTCATCTTCTTGAGCGCCGCAATCGACTCCTCGGCATTGAATTCCTGGTAAAAACCGATGGCGGCGTTGAGGACAACGATGGCGAGGATGGCGACAGCGTCGACGACTTCACCCATCAGGCCGGAGATCACCCCGGCAGCGATGAGAATCCAGATGATCAGGCTCTTGAACTGACCGAGAAAAATCTGCAGGGTGCTGATGCGCTTGCCTTCTTGCAATTCGTTCGGGCCGTTGGCCGCGAGGCGTTGTGCGGCTTCGGTAGCCGAGAGGCCAATCGCTTTGGAGCCAAGTTCTGCCAGCACTTCCTCGGCAGCACGGTGGTGCCAGGCTGTGCCCTTGGATGGATCGTTGGTTGCGGATGGCGGGATCATGCGGTTCTCCTTCACCCAACCATTGATACGGCAGGGGCAATTGGGGCAATTTCCTAAGCGATATCCTCAGGTGAGAAAATACCATTGATACAAATGCGTGCTCTCGCGGTCTCGGGCATGCCCGGCTGCCCGGCTTGTCGAACCATCCAGTCGGCCGGCAATCCGGCTTTTGGCCCCGATCAGCAGGGTGGGAACTCTTCCTGCGGCGGCCTAAGCAACCTGTGCCGGATCATCAGTCATCGCCAGGGTCTTCCTCCGTCAGTCGCCGGCGGATCGACAGCAATTCCTGCTGGCGCTTTTCGCTGACCTCCGGGTAGCTCATTTTGAGGGCCTTCAACGTATCGAGAATAATCTGCGAAATAATCAGCCGGGCGTTCTTCTTGTCGTCGGCGGGTACTACATACCAAGGAGCAATATCTGTACTCGTCGTGCTCAGGCACGCCTCATAGACTTCCATGTACTGCGTCCAAAATTGGCGCTCTTCTATGTCGGCCACACTGAATTTCCAGTTTTTTTCGGGCTGATCAATGCGATCGAGGAAGCGCTTTCGCTGTTCTTCCTTGGAAAGATGCAGGAAGAATTTGACGATCCGGGTGCCGTTGCGGTGGAGATGGGCCTCCAGGTCGATGATGGATTGATACCGCTCCCGCCAGATGGTTTCCTCGTCGAGTAACCCATCCGGCAGCCCTTGGCCGTGGAGGATCTCAGGATGGACCCGTACGATGAGCACTTCCTCGTAGTAGGAGCGATTGAAGATGCCGATCCTCCCGCGTTCCGGCAGACGGCACGTCGTGCGCCAGAGAAAATCATGGTCCAGTTCCTCGGCACTGGGATGTTGGAAACTGAACACCTGACATCCCTGGGGATTGACCCCCGACATTACGTGCCGGATGGCTCCGTCTTTTCCGGCGGAGTCCATACCGTGCAATATCAGCAGCAGGGCATAACGGTTGGATGCGTAGTGCATGCGTTGCAGCTCACTCAACTCTTCCACCTGTTTTTCGAGGAGTTGCCGATATTCTTTTTTCGTGGTGTACAGCGGCTTGACCGAAGTCGGCCATTTTTCGAGGTTGATTTTTTCGCCCTCCGGCACCCGGAAATCTTTGCCTGTCCTGTTCATTGTCAGTCCTTTGTCGGTTGTTCGTGCGTTGTTCCAATGGCCCCGTTTCAAATGCTTCTTATACACGCACCATTCTGCCAGATCTGGTCGAAGGATGTGCCCGCCGTACTCGAAGCATGCTGTCAAGGTTTTCATCGTGCGGATGACGGATTGAAGATTTCCTGCCCTGCTGATTTCCCGACGTAGACTGGCCATGGTCGAGCTCCTGCTTTTCCTCCCCTCTCCAATTACGATCTCCGGCAAGTCTTCGCCGGTTGCCGGGAGGTGACCAGCTTGCCGTCAACCATCACCTCCCGGTCTTCATAAAGTGCCCCTGCCTCTTTGAGTTCCTTCGCCACCGACAGAGAGCAACTGGTACTGCGTCCCTGCAACAGTCGGGCATTGATCAAGATTTGCAGTCTGAGGCAGATGACGGCTAATGCAGCTTAGGTGCATCCACGCAGGAAATAGAGCACCAATAAGATCGGGATCGGGACTCCCAAAGCCCAAAGTAAAATCCACCCTATTTTCCCCTTTTGATTGTTCAACATGGCGTCTCCTCTTCTTGCGATGTGAAAGCTCTCCTGATTTTTTCGATAACAGCCTGTCTGGCAAAGAATCCTGGCAAAATTTGCGATAATGCAAACAACAGTGTCATCATCATCTTGACTGCAATCCTTGATCCAGCTCCTCAGTGCTCGGTGCTCCATCGCTTACAGTTTCGATTTTACTATATAAATATCTGTACAGTCGTTTACTGGGCTGTCCTCGATGACCATTAAAAAAAGGGTCACATTTAACCGGTGGCTATATATGACCCTTTTTCGATCTACCCGGTTTCATGAGGTCCAAATGATTGAAGCCGATTGGAACCTGCGGATGGGATTTTCTTGGCTGTGGAATTGCGTGATGGGGCAGCTGCTTACTGTGGCAGACAAGCTGGGGGGGGCGGAATGGAGAATAAACGAGGGGGCTGAGCTCAACCGCTCGTCGTTGGATGACCGGAAGGAATTTGAGTCCTCACGCCATTCTTGTTTATGGCAATCCGCTGAGACCTTGAGATGCCAGTTTTCCACCTGATAGGAGCGCCTTGAAAAGGAGGGCGGTAGATTGGCCTGTTCATGGGATTTGTCAATCTATGTGCGCTCGAGCCGTTTGGAGGGCGATCTCTTTATCCTTGGTAAACAGCCGCCATTTCATGGCCGAGGAACGAATCCCGGCTTTCCTGTCTTGGCCTCGACAGTAATACCAGTGTCCAAAACGTTCGACTGTAGAAAATGGATGATTTTCTACTCAAAGAAGGCCACATGGATTGATTATTTTAAAATAGAGCGTTTCGTCTGGGTCTTCATCGTACGATAGATTTTTTGGCAATACGATTTGAGATACATCCACGCCCTCTGCTTCTTTTTCATCCAGCCAATCTGATATCTTCATTCTGTTCTTTCTCCCTTGTATCTTTAAAAATATCTGAAAAGATTAAAAAATTGAATTTTCCCGTTTTAATTCAACGGCAGGAGATATCCCCGACGAAGCGTTGCATCCTGTTGCCACGCGCATTATTTCCCCTCTGCATGCAACGCTTCAAAACCGAAGATAACGTCGAACAGTTCCTCGTCGATGCCGCTCTGGCGCAAACGGTGGAATGTTCCTTTAAGCTCCTCAAGCAATTCGTTAATATTTTTGTCAGCGCGCTGCATTGCTGCCAGG
>CAIMMA010000364.1 GCA_903842475.1 uncultured bacterium | reverse complement strand
GGTCCATCGTCGAAGACATGGCCGAGATGGGAGTCGCCCGCCTTGCTGCGCACCTCGGTTCGAACCGCCCAAATATTTCGATCCTCCAGTTCGACGATATTCTCCGGCCGTACCGGTTTGGTGAAGCTCGGCCAGCCGGTGCCGGAATCGAACTTGTCAACCGAACTGAACAAGGGCTCCCCGGAGACGATGTCCACATAGAGCCCGGCCTGTTTGTTGTCCCAGCAGCTATTAGCCGTCGACGGCTCCGGAAAAAGCGGACCTCGGGGGCCGGTACAACAAGTATAATTTTCACGTCTCCGATCCGCAAGGATCGCGGCGAAAACAGATGGAACAGGCGAGGGGGCGAAGGGGTGGGGTGCGGCGGCAATTGCCGGGTGGAAAGGGGTGGCATCATTTTTTTCTGGTGGAGACAGCGACACATCGGCGGGGCGATGCCGTCCAAGAAAGCAACACCAAGCGTAGGGCAGCATTGCCCGGATGAATCAAACCCCACACCTCTCAAGGAGCGTAAGCATGAAACGGATAACCCAGACCCTGTTGCTGGCCCTGCTGATCCTGGCGGGCTGCTCGTCCCCGGCCACGGATGCGGAAAAGAAAGAAGCGCAGACCGCCCGGACGCTGGTCGCCGACCAAAGGTCCAAACCGGCCGATGCGTTGCCAGTGCTCGATAAGCAACGGGAACAGGAGGCCCAGTCACCGCCGCCGCCCTCGGCGATAGCAGCGGAAGCGATGTCGAAAAGTGCCGGGAACGCCGCCAAAAAGACCTCGGGCGCCATCGGCCGGACCGCCGTGTATGCGACCCTGCCCAGCAGTCCTCCGGTGTCGGCCTGGAACCGCGAATCCTACAATGCCGACCAGGAAAACGGCTTTGTCCATGCCGGCCGCGATCCGCTGTCCACCTTCAGCATCGATGTCGATACCGCCAGCTACGCCAATGTCCGCCGGTTGGTCCATGGCGGCAGCCTGCCGCCCAGGGGCGCAGTCCGCATCGAGGAGATGATCAATTATTTTTCCTACGACTATCCGGCACCCAAAAACGGCGATCCCTTTGCCCTCAGCGCCGAGGTCGGGCCCAGCCCCTTCCATGCCGAGTACCGGCTGGTTCGCATTGGCCTTGCGGCCAAGGATCTGGCCAAGGAGCAGCTGCCGCCTTCCAACCTGGTGTTTCTGGTCGATGTCTCCGGATCCATGCAGGACAGCAACAAGCTGCCGTTGCTCAAACAGGCATTGCCCCTGTTGGTCAAGCAGCTGGGCGCACGCGACCGGGTGAGCCTGGTGGTCTATGCCGGCGGCGACCGGGTGGTGCTGCCGCCTACGCCGGGCAACCGGCAGTCGGAGATTCTCGCGGCCATCGACCGGCTGCAGGCGGGCGGCTCGACCCACGCCTCCGGGGGGCTCCGCACCGCCTATGCACTGGCTCGGCAGGGGTTCATGTCCAGCGGCAACAACCGGGTGATCCTGGCCTCGGACGGCGACTTCAATGTCGGGGTCACCAGCCGGGACGAGCTCCAGCGCCTGATCGAACAAGAACGGCAGGGCGGCATCTATCTGACCGTGCTCGGGTTCGGCATGGGCAATTACCACGATGACACCATGGAAATCCTGGCGGATAAGGGCAACGGCAGCTACGCCTATATCGACAGTCTGCTGGAGGCCAAGAAGGTGCTGGTCAAGGAGCTGAGCGGCACCCTCTATACCCTGGCGGGCGACGTCAAAATTCAGGTGGAATTCAACCCGGCGCGGGTGGGGGCGTACCGGTTGATCGGCTACGAGAACCGGGTGCTAGCTGATGAGGATTTCCGTGATGATACCAAGGATGCCGGCGAGATCGGCGTCGGTCATCGGGTGACCGCCCTCTACGAGCTGATTCCAGCCGGGCACCGGGCGATCCCCGAGCTT
>CAIMMA010000363.1 GCA_903842475.1 uncultured bacterium | reverse complement strand
GCCGCGGGGAAATGAGGGACATAGCGTTGGGCGTACATCTGTGATTTCTCGCGTTCGGTCGGGGTGGGCAGAGCAATGACCCGAAAAATTCTCGGGCTGACCCGCTCGGTGATGGCCTTGATGGTGCCGCCCTTGCCGGCCCCGTCCCGTCCTTCAAAAACGATGCAGACCTTGAGGCCCTTGTGCACGACCCATTGCTGCAACTTGACCAGTTCCCCGTGCAGTTTTTCCAGCTCGGTGTCGTATGCCTTGCGATTGAATTTGCTGGTTTCCGTGCCTTGCGTCGTTTTCTTAGCTTTGCCCATCACAGACCTCCTGATCTATGGGTTTGTCAAAACATTCGGTGGTGTCTTCTCGATGAATTTATCACTACGTCGATTTTTAGGCAAGAGCCGGGACTGTCCATCAGACCCGCGCGCTGCGTGCCTGTACGCGGCGTCGACGCGCCGGGAAAGGTTCGGAAAATGAGCGATCAGGCTGGCCTCCGGTCGCGTGGCTGTTGGTCAGCGCCCCGTCGTCTGCACCTCGAAAATGTGGAAGGCCCATGCCGGCATATCCAGATACAGACCTCGCGAGGTCAGATCCGCGCCGTTTCGATCAAAGATCGCCGGTCCCATCCGGTCAAGGAGTTGCCACACCCCTTCTGTAGACGCCGTCCACGGTATCGCGACGTAGCACTGGCTCCGGTGCTCCGAATAATTGACCGCTACTAGCCGTTTTTCGCCGTCTGCGCCAGACCAGGAACAGGCCACGAAACCATCGACGGTCCAGTTGCCCTCCCAGGCGGGCCGGCAATCGAGCAGTTGCCAGTCTCCGTCGCGCACCACCGGATCACGCAGCACGGCCAGCAGGCGGTCATAGAACTGCGCCAGCCGCTGGTCGATCGATTCCTCGGGAGCGCGCACCAGGTGGGGTGAGATGCGTTTCGTGCGCCCCTCGAATTGTCCCTGGTGGAAGAAGCGCAGACCAGGGGCAAGAAAGGTGACCACCGCCGCCGCTTCGTGCATCCCGGCGGCGAAGGTTGCCGCCGCCCGCGGTTCGTCGTGGTTTTCCAGGAAGCGGGCCGATTTGATCTGGAAATCAAGCCCGGCATGGAAATGTTCCCGGACCGGCCGGGCGTGCCCATCGCGGAGGCGGTCGTACAATCGCTTGTCGTAGGTATAATCGAACCCCTGCTGCTGCAGTGTCCATTCCAGGTCCCAGTAGACCTCGGCCATGAAGCAGAAATCGGGAAACCGTTCGCGCACCCGCTGTGTGGCCGTGGGCCAGAAGGGCTGGGCCGCAATGGACCAGGTTCGGGTAAAAATCTCCGGCAAGACCAGCATGGCCATATCGCAGCGCACGCCGTCGCATTGCCCGGCGATTCGCTCCAGTTCGCCGAGCATCGCCTGCTGCAGCTCCGGATTGCCGTAGTTGAGCTGCAGGGTGTCGGGCCAGCCGTCAAAGTAGGGGTCCCGGCCGTAGGCCAGCACCAGCAGTCCGTTACTGGTCCGCACCCGGCAGTAATTGTGCGGTGAACTAGCCAGATCCTCCTCGCTGCCGCGAACAAAATAGTCCGGGTGCTCGTCGACCCAGGGATGATCCGGGGCCATGTGGTTGGGGACGAAATCGAGCATCAGCTTGAGGCCGCGTTGCTGCAGCCGCTGCCGCAACCGGGCCAGCGCCGCGTCGCCGCCCAGATCGCGATGCACGGTGTAGCACTGGATGGCAAACCCGGAGCCGGTGATGTCTTCGTCCCTGAGATCCGACAGGGTTGCGGCGAATTCCCGGCCCCACTGGGGATTGGCTCGAGAGATCGCCTGCGCGAGCGGGCCGGTCTGCCAGACGCTCAGCAGCCAGATCCAGTCAAAACCGTGTGCGGCGAGGCGATCCAACTCGGCGTCCGCAATATCGTCCAGGGTGGCGCGCCTGCCGAGCCCGCGAGAAAGTTCCGTCAACCAGACGCGGGTGTTGATCTGGTAAAGCGATGGAGAATGAGCGGCCATAGTCCCTCCTTGCTCCTGGTCATTGTTTCCTGCATTTTTTGTATCGGGGGCAAAGGTCCTTGCTCCCCAAACAAAAAGATTTAAAAGAGGATACCGAACAACTTTTTCAGAAGTTCTTCCAATGGCATCATGGTCAGCATGAGCGGCAGGAACGGAAGAAGGGTCGCGGCGGCGAGTTGGAGAATAGTATCCCTGGTCACCGGCACGATGCGCATGCTTCGGACCACCTCGTAACTATTGCCCAGGTCGGCCAGGGATTGGATATCACCACTGCCCACCAGCGGTTCATCTTCAGGAGCACCGCCTCGCAGCCATTTAGTGTCGAATTCGCGCACGTAACGCTCGGCCAGAGCACCGTACTCTCGCATTCCTGTCCGTTTGGCCTGGGCCAGCTGCGGCGCGAACACCAGCAGCGGGCCAAGCACAATGGCGAGGAGCAGCGTGACAAGGAGCAGAATCTCCATCTTGAAATTCGGCAGGGCGGCTCCGAGATGGAAAATACGGTTGGCGAGATTTCCGGCAAGCAAGGCGCCGTGGGCCATCAGCACCGGCATGAAGGCGTAGGCCGTGTTGGCCAGAAATCCAATGCCGCCGAAACGGTCCGGGTGGGTTGGCATCAGGCTCAGTTGGATGCGCGACGTCTGCCAGAGAAAACGCATCCAGATAAACAATCGAAAATACCAGCGAACCAGCAGGAACTGGAAAATCGGGATGCTGGCGTAGGCATACCACCTACCGGCAAAGGAAAAGTTCATCCCCTCGCCGGACGGCTGCGCGTACCAGGTGGCGGTGTCGAGAACCGCATAATGGCGCCAAATGAACAGGCTGCCAACCCCATACACAAAGACAATCAGCAGCACCTCGGCGAGTACCGAGTTGCGCAGCCGTATCGCCGAGGCAATGGCGGCATCAAACTGCGCCATGGCATCAAAGGGAATCACGTTTCGTTCCAGGAACTGCTGCACCAGGGGACGCATACGCCGGTGCACCACCATTTCGGCTGCGATCAACAGAGGCACCACCACCAAAAAACGAACATGCACCTCGACATCCCAGAGAAAGGGCATGGCCACCTTCCCTCCCCGCATCGTGCTTTCCATAGCCGAGAGCGCCAGCAGCGGCAGCCAGCAAAAGAGCGAAATGGAGAGGATGCGTTGGCGCAGCAGCAACAGGGCGTCATCGGTCAGATGCGTCCGCCTCAGGAGTTGGAAAAGCGGCCCGCCCAGGACGAGCGAGAAGTCCGGATGATCTCGGTGCAAGATATCACTGGGCCTTGCAGTGTTGGGTTTCATGAGCAGCCCCTCCTCATTTCTTGCTTATCGGCTTTCCATCCACCTGCTCCTTTACCAGTCGATCAAAGAGGTGCCCACGTTCGGCCTCCAGCATGGTTGTGGCATCAAGGCGTCCGAAAATATCCAGCAAGGGCGCCACCAGACCGGTCCAGCCTGTCTGGTGGCTGGCGCCGAGCCCGGCGCCGTTGTCGCCGTGGAAATACTCGTAGAACAGAATCAGGTCGCGCCAGTGCGGGTCGTTCTGGAACTTGGCCGAGCCGCCATAGACCGGCCGCTGGCCGTCGGCATTGCGCACGAAAGTGCCTGTCAGCCGGCGGGAGAGTTCCTGAGCCACTTCAAACAGGTTCATGGCATTGCCGGACCCGGTCGGACATTCCACTTTGAACGCATCGCCGTAGAAATTGTACAGATTGATCAACGCCCGCACGATCAGCGCATTGACCGGCATCCACACCGGTACCCGCCAGTTGGAGTTGCCGCCGAACATGCCGGTGTTCGATTCGGCCGGCAAATACCGCACCTTGTACTCCTCATGCCCCACCCAGAATGTAAAGGGATGGTCAAGGTGATGGCGCGAAAGCGAGCGGATGCCGTGCGGCCCCAGAAATTCCTGTTCGTCGAGCATGTAGCCGAGTACCCGCTCCAGCTTTTTCTTGC
>CAIMMA010000362.1 GCA_903842475.1 uncultured bacterium | reverse complement strand
TCGCTTCCAGGAATTGGATGGAGGGCGGGCCGGCGATCTCGATCTGGACGGAATTTCCGGTAATGCCGGGGTAAAATTCAATTTTTGAGGTTCAGCCGAACTTCCCGTTTTTCCTGCACCGAGCGCTCTTCGCAGCGTCCGGATCCCTCGTTTTCGCACTCGTCGACCATCCGTCTTTCCCTGCCCGCGACCTTTCAGCCGCGGATCTTGCCCTGGTCTTCCCCGGCCCCTGTTTTCGGCTGCAGGCTGCTGCCGAAAGCGCTGCGGAGTAACTGTTTCACGGCGCTGCGGTCGCCTGCGGTCAGCGATACGATCTTGGCCCCGGTGTGCATCAGTGCCAGCGTCAGCCAGGCGCTCAGCACCGTGCCCAAGCAGTACACCGTCAGGGCCATGATGTTGGCCAGGGGGACGGTCCGGTCTTTTAAAATGAGATCAAACGCGTGTCCGCCGATGCTGTCCGCCAGTTGCTGGATCGGGACCGTCAAAGACGCAGGGGTCTTCAGGATGGAAAAAATGAGCTGAAAGATATCCACAGCATATTTAAGCCCGATAATGATAACGAACAGGCCAAGACAGGTGGCGATGAGGCTGACGATTTTTTTGATGGTTTCCACTACGGGCATGGAGTCCTCTTGTTCCGGTAACATGGTCATCATGGGGTTGTTCACCTCCCTCGGTCCCTCGTTGCAATGACTTGACGTCATTTTGCAAAGGGTACGTATGTTGGTAAGATATGCTATGGATACCATTTACATACCCTTTTCTTTTGTGCCCTGTCAATTGGCAAGGCTTGCGTTCAACCGTCTGCGAACCGGCCGGAGACCAACGGCTCGCTTGTCGACCCTGGGAGACCGTCGTTTTGCCTTGGACGGGATGCCGGCCAAGGAGAATTTTTGTGACGCCCGCCGCCGGTCGCGGTTCTTTTCTGCCAAAAAAGATTTTGGCGGAGCACCCTGCAGTCGCATCAGAGGAGCGAAAGCAATTTTTAGCTTGCATTCATCCTACATTGTTCCTTAGTTGACATTTGATGGAATAATGTATCCACACGGCCAGCAAACAGCGGGTTGGGTCAATCATGGAGCGCAGGAGCATCCGTTGCCGCCAATGAACAAACACCTGGGAATTTGTAAAATTGTCATTATCTACGCCCTGTTTGGCTGTGGTTGGATTTATTTTTCCGATACGGTGGTGGGTTGGTTCGGTCTTGATCCTCAACTCATCACCAGGCTGTCGATTTTCAAAGGGCTGCTGTTTATCCTCACCACCTATGTTTTATTATATTTTCTGATCGCTCGCCTGAGCGTCCACGCCAATCAGTCGTTGGACGCCTTGAGTGAGAGTGAGCAACGGCTGCATTTTCTCGTCAAGAATTCCTCGGACAGTCTGGTCATTCTCAATGCCGATGGCAGTCAACGGTACGTCAGTCCCGCGGCGGAGCGCATCACCGGTTTTTCGATCGCCGAGCTGGAGGGCAGATCGCTCGACACCCTCATCCATCCCGACGACATGGAAGCCATCCGGGCCGCCTGGAACGAAGCCGTCGAACATCCTGAAAAAACGGTCACCGTCCAATATCGGCATATCCATAAAACCCGGGATTGGGTGGTTTCCGAGGCCATCGCCCAGAGTTTCCTCCATGAACCGGCGATCAACGGGGTCATCGCCAGCGTGCGGGACATCACCGAGCGCAAAAAAGCGGAAGAGGAACATGCCAAACTGCAAACCCAGTTGACCCAGTCCCAGAAAATGGAGTCAGTGGGGCGCCTGGCCGGGGGGATGGCGCATGATTTCAACAATATGCTCACCGTGATCCTCGGCTACACCGAGATGGCGCTGGCTCGATTGGAGCCCGGCCAGCCGCTGCATGCCAATTTGGTGGATATCCACAGGGCCGCCGAGCGATCCGCCGAACTGACCCAGCAGCTCCTGGCCTTTGCCCGCAAGCAGACCGTTGCTCCCCAAGTGCTCGATTTGAACCAGGTGGTTGAGGGGATGCTGAATATGCTGCGGCCCCTGATTGGCGAAAACATCGAGCTGGCCTGGTTGCCGGGCAAAAACCTTGGGCCGGTCAAGATCGACCCTTCCCAGGTCGATCAGATCCTGGCGAATTTGTGCGTCAATGCCCGAGATGCGATTGGCGATACCGGCCAGATCACCATCGAGACAACTGCCGTCGTTCTGGACGCTGCTGCCTGTGCGGTGGCCCACGTCGATTGCATCCCCGGCGAATACGTGCTGCTGACGGTGAGTGACAACGGCTGCGGCATGGATGCCGAGATACTGTCCCACCTGTTTGAACCTTTTTTTACTACCAAGGCGACGGGCAAGGGGACCGGCCTGGGGTTGGCGACCGTCTATGGCATTGTCAAACAGAACAACGGCTGTATCCAGGTCGACAGTGAGCCGGGCTGCGGGACCGCCTTTAAGGTATTCCTGCCCCGCCATGCGGTCGAGGGAGACCAGCTTGTCGGGGCAAAGGCTGCCAGGCCGGATGCCCGCGGTCATGAAACTATTCTGCTGGTGGAAGACGAGCCCATGATCCTGGAGATGGCCGCAATGATGCTCACCCAGCAGGGGTATGTTGTCCTGAGTGCGGCCACGCCGGGTGAAGCAATGCAGCTGGCCCGGGAGCATGCCGGCGCCATCAGTCTGCTGATGACCGACGTGGTCATGCCCGAGATGAACGGCCGCGCCTTGGCCAGGCATCTGCTCGCCCGCTATCCCGCCCTCAAATGTTTGTTCATGTCCGGCTACACCGCCGACGTTATCGCCCACCACGGCGTCCTCGACGAAGGCGTCCACTTCATTCAGAAACCCTTCACCATGCAAGTGCTGGCCGCAAAAATAAGAGAAGTGCTGGGTCGGGAACCCGACTGAACAAACGGGTTGTTGTTGCCTGGCTTTTTTGTAATTCTTCACCGCGC
The DNA here is from genome assembly GCA_903842475.1 of uncultured bacterium. Classification (GTDB taxonomy): domain Bacteria; phylum Desulfobacterota; class Desulfobulbia; order Desulfobulbales; family Desulfobulbaceae; genus Desulfobulbus. The sequence continues at coordinate 765 of CAIMMA010000362.1, read as the reverse complement.
CCAATAGGTCTAATCGTATGCAATCGGCCAAAACCAAAACATTCTCGCGGGTTCTACTGGCCAATATGCTGCTGATCACGACCCTCTCGAGTGTGTTGATCGGTTGTCTGTGGGTGGTGCAGGAGACCCTTCGTTTCAAGGAGGATATGGTCGTCATGCGCGAGCGGATGATAGGTGCGCGCAAGGAGAAAATGAAAGAGGTGGTCGATGGGGCCGTGGCCTATCTGCAGTTTATGCAGGGGCAGGCCGATGCGCGGACCCGCCGGGTCATCAAGGAACGCGTCTATGAGGCGCACGGGATTGCCACCCATCTCTATGGGCAATACCAGGCAACCAAAACCCGGGCAGAACTTGAGGATATGATCCGGGAGGCGTTGCGTCCGATTCGGTTCAACGATGGCCGCGGCTACTTTTTCGCCACCCGCCTGGATGGTCTCGAGCAACTCTGCGCCACCTGTTCGCACCTGGAGCAACAGAACCTGCTTGATCTGCAGGATACCCAGGGCGCCTATGTGATCAAAGATATGGCGGACCTGGTGGGGCAGGCGGGGGAGGGGTATTATTCGTACACCTGGAGTAAGCCGGATTCGTCGGATCAAGGGCACGTTAAGATATCCTTTGTTAAACTCTTTGAGCCGTTTCAGTGGTTCGTTGGTGCGGGGGAATACCCGGAGGATATCGAGGAAGATTTAAAGTTGGAGGCGCTGCACTGGATACGCGATATTCGATATGAAAAGGAGGGGTATGTTTTTGTCGGGCAATGGG
>CAIMMA010000361.1 GCA_903842475.1 uncultured bacterium | reverse complement strand
CATCATTGATGTGCTCCTCAGCTCGACCCCCATCGCCATCGCCGATCTATCCCAGGGCGTCACCTTCAGCGCCCTGGACATCACCGAGCGCAAGCAGGCTGAAATCCGGATTCAGGAGCAGGCGACATTCAACCGGCGCATTCTCGACTCCACCGCCGCCCATATCGCTATCCTTGATCCCCAGGGCATGATTATCGACGTCAACACCCCCTGGAACCGTTTTGCCCTGGAAAATCAAGGTACTCAAACCGAAAAGCTTGGCCCCGGCACCAGCTATTTCTGTGCCTGGGATGCCCAGCACGGCGATATTACGGGCGCCGAACTGGCCTTTGCCGGCATTCGCCAGGTGCAGCGCGGCGAAAGGGATTCCTTTGAAATCGAATACCCCTGCCATTCTCCGGAGGAAAACCGCTGGTTCAGCCTGCGGGTCCTGCCGCTTGCAGGGGGCGAGGGCCAGGTGCTGGTCTCCCATACCGACGTTTCCGCCCTGAAACAGAGCGAAGAGCACCTTCTTGCCGCCCTGGCGGAAAAGGAGGTGCTGCTGCGCGAGGTCCATCACCGGGTGAAAAACAATCTGGCGGCGATCATCAGCCTGCTGGACATGCAGCGCCGGATGCTCGAAGATCCCCAGGGCCGGGATATCCTCAACGAACTGGCTGGCCGGATCCGCAGCATGAGTCTGATCCACGAGAAGCTCTACCGCGCCGACAACCTGGCCCGGATCGATTTCCAGCAGTACCTCCAGGCGCTGATCTCCCACCTGCGCACTTCCTACGGTTCGCCCCGCATCCAGTGCCAAACCGAAGCCCAGGGGGTGGAGCTGCCGCTGGACCTTGCCGTGCCCTGCGGCATGATCGTCAATGAGCTGATGACCAATGCCCTCAAATATGCCTTCCCCGGCGGCCAACCCGTCCCGGGCCAGGACAACTGCCGCATCCAGGTGCGCATGCGCCAGGAGAACGGCGTTTGCACGCTCAGCGTCGCAGACAACGGCGTCGGCTTGCCGCCTGGTTTTGACTGGACCTGCGCCACAACCCTGGGTATGGTGCTCGTCCGCATGCTCGGCCGCCACCAGTTGGGCGGCACCTATACCATTGACCAGAACGACGGACTCTGCTTCACCCTCTCCTTCAGCGAACAACGAGGCAAGCGATGACTACCAACCTGCTGATTGTCGAAGACGACGGCATCCTGGCCGCCAACCTCGAGGCCGTGATCAGGGAACTCGGCTACGGCGTCCTCGGCCCGGTGAGCACCGGTGAGGAGGCCCTGGCCCTGCTCGAGGAGCAGCCGGCCGATCTGGTGCTCATGGACATCGAACTGGCCGGTGCCTTGAACGGCATCGAAACCGCCGCGATCATCACCGGCCGATCCGAGGTGCCCATCGTCTTTCTCACCGGATTTTCCCAGGAGCCTTTGCTCGAACAGGCCAAGTTCACCGCCCCCTACGGCTATCTGATCAAACCCGTCCCCGAACGGGAACTGGCGGCGACCCTGGCCATCAGTCTGCATCGCCATGCCATTGACCAGCAGTT
>CAIMMA010000360.1 GCA_903842475.1 uncultured bacterium | reverse complement strand
GGTCAAACCGTGACTGCCATGCAGTCTAGAAAAGGAGTGCATATTCCATGATGTCCATGATTGCTGTTGTCTTTGTGCTTGCCTACGCGAGTATCGCGCTGGAGCACCCGCTTAAAATTAATAAGTCCGCCACTGCCCTGATCGCCGCCGGTCTGATGTGGACCCTCTATTCCTTCGCCAGTCCGCTGGGCGTCCACGCCGTCAGCGAGCAACTCACTGAGAAGCTGGCAGAAACCGCGGCCATCGTCTTTTTCCTGATCGGCGCCATGACCATTGTCGAAGTGACCGACAGCCACGGCGGTTTTGAGGTCATCACCAGCCGGATCAAGGCGACCAAACTCTCCAGCCTGCTCTGGGTCATTGCCTTTATTGCCTTTTTCCTCTCCTCCATCCTCGACAACATGACCACCACCATCGTCATGGTGGCCCTGATGAAACGGATTCTCAAGGATCAGAAACAGCGGTATTTCTTTGCCGGCATTATTGTTATCGCCGCCAACGCCGGCGGCGCCTGGACCCCGATCGGCGACGTTACCACCACCATGCTGTGGATCGGCGGCCAGATCACCACCGGCAATATCATGCAGGGCCTCATTATCCCCTCTTTGGTCAATGCCATTGTCCCGGTCGCCATCGCCTCCTTTTTTCTGAAAGGCAATGTGGTGCCGCCTGATACCATTGAAAACTGCGCGATCAATACGACCCAGTTTGAAAAGACCCTGATGTTCTTCCTCGGCATGGGCAGCCTGATCTTTGTCCCGGTGTTCAAGTCCATCACCCATCTGCCGCCCTATCTCGGCATCTTGCTGTCTCTGGGCGTTCTCTGGCTGGTTGGTGAGATCCTCCATCGTAAGAAGACCCAGGAGGAAAAAGGGGAACTCTGCCTCACCCAGGCCCTCAGGCGAATCGACATGGCCTCGGTGGTTTTCTTCATCGGTATTCTGCTGGCGGTGGCCACTTTGTCCGCCAACGGCATGCTGCCGGCCCTGGCCAAGTGGCTGGATGCGGTCGTCGGCAACCAGGCCATTATCGTCATCATCATCGGCTTGGTTTCCGCGGTGGTCGATAATATTCCGCTGGTCGCTGCTTCCATGGGCATGTACCCGCTGGCTCAGTTTCCCACCGACTCCTTTATTTGGGAGTTCATGGCCTACTGTGCCGGTACCGGCGGTTCCATCCTGATCATTGGCTCGGCCGCCGGGGTTGCCGCCATGGGATTGGAGAAAATCGAGTTCTTCTGGTACGCCCGCAAGATCGGCCCGCTCGCCCTGCTGGGATATTTTGCCGGGATTGTCTGTTACATCGTGCAGTATAATATGTTCCACTAAAGTGCCCCCTTCCCCCCACTTCCCGGTCTCCACGACGGGAAGTAGGGGTTTTCCAAGCCTGAACCCTGGTTTCAGGATTCAGCAGCTGCCCTCTGCCCACTGAGCAATCGGTACCGATGCGCGACCCATTTTCCACCGACTTTCCCGACCTTGCCGTCACGAACCTGCTCGATGCCATCCCCCACGGGATCGTGGTGATCGACCGGGATTTGAAAATCGTGGCGATCAACGAGTTCCTCGAGGCCCTGACCGGGGTGGTCCGCGCCGATGCGATCGGCGTCTATGTTGATTTCGTCCTGCGGTCCAACATTGCCCAGCGCGGCCGCACCTTTCGCGAGGTCCTGAGCAGCGGCGAACCCTTGGTTTTAGACGGTGATATCGTCAGCCGCGACCGCCGCAAGCTGCCGATGCAATTCACCATTTCGCCGCTACGCAACCGGGCCGACGAGGCGGTCGGTCTGGTGATTGTCCTCGACGACCTTTCGGCCCTGGCGGCCTCGGCCGGACTCGGACCCGACGCCGATGTCACCGATTCGATCATCGGCCAGAGTCCCAAGATGCGCGAGGTTTTCGATCTCATCCCCCTGATGGCCCACACCGAAGCTTCAGTGCTGATCACCGGCGAGACCGGCACCGGCAAGGACAAGGTGGCCGAGGCCATCCATAAACGTTCCAGTCGGGCGGGCAAGCCCTTCATCAAGATCAACTGCGGCGCCCTGCCCGAGTCCCTGCTCGAGTCCGAGCTGTTCGGCTATGTCAAGGGCGCCTTTACCGGCGCGGTCAAGGACAAGCCCGGCATGTTCCGCCTGGCCCAGGGCGGCACCCTGTTTCTCACCGAGATCGGCGATATGCCGCTGCCGCTCCAGGTCAAACTGCTGTCGGTGCTCGATGACCGCGAATTTTTCCCCCTAGGCGGCGAAAAGAAGATCAAGGTCGATGTCCGCATCATCGCCGCCACCCACCGGCCCCTCAAGCAGCGGGTTGCGGCCGGTGAGTTCCGCGAGGACCTCTATTACCGGCTCAATGTTCTCCACCTCCACCTGCCGCCCCTGCGGGAGCGGGAGACCGACACCCGTTTCCTGCTCAATCATTTCCTGCGGCTTTTTGCCGAACGGACCGGCAGCAGTGCCAAAACCTTCACCGACGAGGCCATCGGGCAGTTGATCGCCTACCCCTTTCCCGGTAATATCAGGGAGCTGCGCAATATCGTCGAGTACTGCGTCAACATCTGTCAGAGCCGGGAGATCGACGTCGAGCATCTGCCCAAATATCTTTTTTCATCGCCCGCGCCGGTGAGCGCCATCCAGCCGATCGAGGTCGAGCGCCTGGAGTTGGCGCCGGTGGCGCTTGTTCCCCAAGCTGTTGTGCCGGCAACGGGCAAGGATTGGTCGGCCCATGAAAAGGATCTGATCATCAGCACGCTGACCCAGACCCGCGGCAACCGTTCCAAAGCGGCGGATATCCTCGGTTGGGGCCGCACCACCCTGTGGCGCAAACTCAAATTCCATGGCCTGGTAACCCCGCAGGTATCCGGCATAACCCAAGAGGAAGCATGAAAATTCTTCTCACCGTTCAGGATAATTCCATTGCCCCGCGATTCGACCAGGCCACCGAGGTGATCATCGCCGAGCATGACGGCCAGCGGATGTTGGGCGAACCGCGGACGATCATTCTGCCGCATCGGAGCGCCGAAGAACTGAGTGATCTTATTGTCAAAGAGGGGATCGGATGCGTGGTCTGCGGGGGTATTGAGGATAATTACTACCGATTTTTCACCTGGAAAAAAATAACCGTTTTTGACGGCATCATCGGTTCCCATGCTGAAGCGCTGCAGATGGTGGTTGCCGGTACCTTGCAACCGGGGCTGATCCTGCCGTCGGTAAAAAATGGCTGAAACTGAAACCCGATGCAAGCCATAAAGGTGTTGATTGTCGATAGCGAGCCGGAATTCACCTCGATTCTGACCGATCGGCTCAGTTCCTGGGGCTTTGCGGCCACGGCGGTCAACAGCAGCGATGAGGTGCTGGAAGCGCTTTCGACCTTCGGCCCCGAGGTGGTGGTTCTCGGGTTGCACGGCAAAGACAGTAAAGCCCTGGATTCGCTCCATATCATCAAGGCCTGCAATCCCGCCATCGAGGTCATTCTTCTGGCCGCCAAGGGGACAGGCATTATCGGTATGCAGGGCATCGCCAGGGGGGCTTTTGACTGTTTGGATCAGCCCCTCGAGTTGGGCGTGCTGATTGAGAAAATTCGAGAGGCCGCCGGGGTCCGGTCACAACGGTGAACAAACGGCCGGGGAATTTGGTCGTCAAGACCAGGCGCTGATGCGCATTTGTACTTGCCAATGCGCGGAGGATACCTACAAAAGAAAGAGTAAGGTTGCCGAATCTCCCGTGGTCGTTGGCGACCGCCGGCAGCGCCGAACACTCGCACCCAAGGAACTCGATCATGAAAAAAATTGAACTGGCCACCACGCGGGAATTCAATCCGCTGGGCATGAAAAGCATCGTGCTCCACGACTCCGAACATTTCAAGATTCTCAATTTTAATCTCAAGGCCGGGGCGCTGTTCCCTATTCATTCCCACGACCTGGACGGCCAGTTGTCCATCCTGGTGATCGAGGGGGAGGGGCTGTTTCTCGCCGACAACGGGGTGACCATGCCGGCCCAAACCGGTGATATGCTGATCTCGGATATCCGGGAACCGCACGGGGTCAAGGCGACCACCGACCTGCGCATCGTCGTGACCATCGCCCCGCCGATCTGAGCGGGCCGGGATCAGGGGGTGCTGCTGGGCGCAACCGGCCCGAGGAGTTCGAGTAGTGCCCGGCATTGCTGATCCGCCGGCTGACGGTCGGCAAGCAGCGCCACGATACGCTCGATCTGGCGCCGCTCCGATTTTTGCAAAGAAGCGGATTGCTGCAGGAGTAGTTGGCCCTGTGTGCTGATCTCGTCGAAAAAAGCCGGGCCGGGTCGGTCCTGACAGCCTGCACGGATGCGGGTGCGCCAAACGGCCAGGGGCAGCGGTGCTGTTCCGGCGATCGGCTTGGTGGCGGACCGGATAGTCGTCTCCGGGGCCGCTGGGGCGGAATCGCTTGCACTGCCAAGGCTTTGTACCGAACGTTCTTTTGCTTCCATCAGCTTATCACCGGTTGCCCGCTCAGGCTCGGTACCAGCCGGCGCGGTTGCCGCCGGGGCCGGGGCCGGAATCGCTTGCACTTCCCGTTTTGGGGCGGGAACCGATAGTTGCCTGGGTTCCGCCGCCTCCTGCTCTCCGGGCTCGACCCGATCGGGCCGGGCTTTTTTCTTGCTGGGTTCTGCTGGTTGCGCCACCGGTGCGGCGGCCTGCTGCTTGCTTGCTTCGGGGGCCATTGACGCCGGCGGTGCCGGGGCGGGCGATTCCTTTTCGGGCTGGGCCCGGTTGGCCGCCTCCGAGGTGAGTGCGGTTCGGACCTGTTCCCGGGAGGATGGGGCGGGCGGGCGCAGCAGGGCCCCGCGATCGGCGGTAATATTTAGAAAAACCGCAATGCTCGCCGCTGCCGCCAGGAGCGTTCCGGTGGTGGCCAGGAAGCGTGGTCGACCGAGCAATTGGCGCAGTCGGTTGCGGCCGGTCTCCCGGGTCCGCAGTTGCCAGTCCTCATCC
>CAIMMA010000359.1 GCA_903842475.1 uncultured bacterium | reverse complement strand
CCATTTCATCACCCGGCTCTGCGAGGAGGAGGGAATTTATTTTTATTTCAAGCACAGCGAGGGCAACCACTGCCTCTGCTTTTGCGACGGCCCGGGCGGCCCGAAGATTGCCGGCGAATCCGACCTGCGCTTTTTCACCGGTTCGGGCCAGGCCCCGGACACCGCGGTCATCAGCCGATTGCGCCTGCACAGCCAAGTCAACCCCAACGCCGTCACCTTTCGCGAGTGGAATTTCACCGCCCCGCCGATGAACCTGGAGGCGTACACCGGGGAACTGGACCAGGTCAAGGCGCCCCGGCCCCCTGGCATGCACCTGGAGCACTACCAGTTTCCCCACCTCTACCAGCAGTCCGACCCGGGCCGACGCTACGCCAACATCCAGATTGACCGCCAACTGGTTTTCCGCCAGTGGATCGAGGCCTACTCCGATGTCTCGCGCTACCTGCCGGGCCACATTTTTCGCATCCACGACCATCCGAACGATACGGTCAACACCGACTGGTGGGTGGTGGCGGTCCGCCACCGGGGCGAGCAGCCCGGGGTGCTGGAGCAGGAAGCGCCGCCGGATCGCGGCCTGACCTACGAAACCCGGGTCACGGCCATCCCCGACTCGACCCAGTTTGTGCCGGAACTGGAGCACCCCAAGGCCCGGGTGGAAGGATTGCAGTCGGCCCTGGTCACCGGACCCGAGGGCGAGGAGGTCTACCCCGACGAGTACGGCCGGGTCAAGGTCCAGTTCCACTGGGACCGGCTGGGCGCCCGCGACGAGACCGCCAGCTGCTGGGTGCGGGTCGCCGACGGCTGGGCCGGCAATAACTTTGGGTTTATCCAGGTGCCCCGCATCGGCCAGGAGGTGCTGGTGGAATACATGGAGGGGGACCCGGACCGGCCGGTGATCACCGGCCGGGCCTACAACGGGGTCACCATGCCGCCCTGGGAGCTCCCCAGGGAAAAACCCCTTTCCGGCATCCAGAGCCGCGAGTTCCACGCCGCCGGCCGCAACCAGCTGGTGATGGACGATACCCGGGGCCAGATCCAGGCCCAGCTGTCCAGCGACCACGCCCTTTCGCAGATCAACCTCGGCTATATCACCCGGCTCAACCACCTCCTGGGCCGCAAGGATTTCCGTGGCGAAGGGCTTGAGGTGCGCACCGATGCCTGGGCCGCCATCCGCGCCGCCAAGGGGATGCTCATCAGTACCGACAGGCGCACCGAAGGCCAAAAGCACCACAAGGATCTGGCCGAAGCCGGAACCCACCTGCGGGGAGCGGCGGCGCAGCACCAGGAAACAGGCAAACTCGCCCAAACGCACCAGGCCCAGGATGGTCCGGACGCCGAGGCGCTGGCCACAAGGCCCTGCACACCCAAGTTGACCAGGTGCGCGGCAACGGCCAGCCGCATGGCGAGCTGACCGAGCCGCACCTGGTGCTCTCCAGTCCGGCGGGCATTGCCCTGACCACGCCGAGTTCCACCCATATCCAGACCGGGGACCACGCCGCTATCAGCACGGGCGGGCATCTGTCGGCCAGCGTGGGGCGCAGCTTGCTGGTCTCCGCTCTGGACAAAATCAGCCTCTTTGCCCACAAGCTCGGCATCCGCATTTTCTCCGGCCAGGGCAAGGTCCAGATCCAGGCCCAGGCGAACGAGATGGAGCTGATTGCCGAACAGGATGTGCAGATTATCAGCACCAAAGAGTCCCTCTTCCTGACGGCGGAGAAACAGATTGTGATACGGGTCGGCGGCACCTATATCCGCTTCAGTTCAGCGGGCATTGACATGGGCACTGCGGGCCAGT
>CAIMMA010000358.1 GCA_903842475.1 uncultured bacterium | reverse complement strand
GCTGCTGACGCTGTTGGTTTTCCTGCTGTTGCCGGGCTTGGGCCTCCAGCTGCTGCCGTTGCTGGCTCTCCTGCTGTTGCCGGGCTTGGGCCTCCTGCTGCTGACGCTGCTGGTTTTCCTGCTGTTGCCGGGCTTGGGCCTCCAGCTGCTGCCGTTGCTGGCTTTCCTGCTGTTGCCGGGCTTGGGCCTCCTGCTGCTGACGCTGCTGGTTTTCCTGCTGTTGCCGAGCTTGGGCCTCTTGCTGCTGTCGTTGTTGGAGTTCCTGTTCCTGACGACCTTGCTGAACCCGGTTCAGGTCGCGGGCGGCCTCTTGGTTGCTGGTTTCCCCGGGAGATCGGATACGTCGATCGTTGTTCTGGTCGGTGGTTCCGGGCGTCGAGTCGACCCGGTTACGGTTGCCGGGTCCGCGCCGCTGGTCGACCCCTGGGAGAGTAGTTTCCTTGGCCGGCTGGCCTGCCTCGATGTTGCCCGGTTCCCGGGGAGATCGGATACGTCGATCGTTGTTTTGGTCGGTGGTTCCGGGCGTCGAGTCGATCCGGCCACGGTTGTCGGGTCCGCGCCGCTGTTCGTCCCCTGGGAGAGTAGTTTCCTTGGCCGGCTGGCCTGCCTCGATGTTGCCCGGTTCCCGGGGAGATCGGATACGTCGATCATTGTTCTGGTCGGTGGTTCCGGGCGTCGAGTCGATCCGGCCGCGGTCGCCGGGCCCGCGTTGCTGTACCTCCCTTGGGGGAGCTGTTTCCTTGGCCGGCTGGGCTGCTTCGATGTTGACCGGTTCCCTGGGCGGTGGGGTGCGGCGGTCAATAACTTGGCCGCCAGCTTCCTGGTTTGGATCGATTCGGCCTGGTCCGCGGGTGCTTTGAGGCTGCCTGTCGCTGCTCGGTTGAGTATCCGGAAAAATCTGGCGTTCCCGATTTTTTGGTTTGATTTCTTTTGGGGTGCGCTCCATCTCCTGGAGCGGTTTGGCAACCTTGTCGGCATCCACCAATTTTGGCGTGAGGACAGGGGGCAGAGCAGCGGCTTTGGGAACCGGTTGGGGCGCTGTATTGAGACGGGTCAAATCCTGCTCGATTCCTTGTCGGCCAAGGCGGCTGGGGTCTTGGTGCAGCTGCTGATTGGTAGTAATGCGGCTGATCACGGTGGCGTGCGGTTTGCGAACAGCTTTGGCGTCATTGTAGGAAAACCGGCGGGTGTCGTCGTTGAAATTTTTAATGACCGTGTTGTTGATCACCGTGGTGGGGGTATAGTTGTTGATGAGGGTTTTTCGGTCGATTGGTTTTTCAACCAACGGTGCGTAACTGGTCCCCCGATAAAAGTCGTGGCGTGGAATAATGACTGCTTCGTCAAGATTGCGGTACTGGCTGATGTTGATAGTGACCGGAGCCCGGGCGGTGATCAAGGTGGTGCGATGTCCCCAGGGCCGGTGGCCGTAATAGGCCTCGGTCGGGTGGAGCGGGACCCAGCCTGCGGAAGAACCGCTGTGGATCCAGCCGACGCGGCCCGGATACCAGCCGAAATTGATATTGATCGCCGGAACGCCGGCGGGCGCCCGGACGATGGGGGGCGCCCAATACCAGGCACGGGCGGGTTTGACATAAATCCACGAGCCGTAATGGTGGGTGACGTAGCCAAACGGTTCGGCCGGAATCCAGCAGTTGTCACCGTAGTACACGGTCCAGCGACCGGCGGTGAATGGTCTCCAGCCCGGATTGATTCGGGTCGGCCGCCACAGTCGATGATAGGCGCCTTCATAATAAACGCGTTCCCAATTGCCGTATTCTTCGAGCACATACGATTCTTCGCGGATGGGCACAGGCAGGTAATTGGCCGAATCGTCGCTGCTGTCCAGGCGCTTTGCCCAGATTCGGTCGCGCTGGTTGTTCCAGTCGTCCCACTGGCCATCGACGGTGCCGTCACCGAGCGCGATATCCCTTCGGTCGGCAATAATCGAGGCGGCGCCCTCGTTGATGCGGTGTTTGGCTCCGGTGCGCTCATGGACAAAATCCAGGTCGCCGCGCACGGCGATAACCTCCATGGACTCGTCACCGACATAGAGGTCAAACACCGCATTAGCCGGTGCGACCACATATCCAAAAGGCGTGGTGACCTTGATAATGGCGTAATTGCTCTTGTTATACAGGCGGGCCAGGCCGGACCCCACATCCACGGTGGTGGCATCGGGATACAAGGCAATGAGCTGGAGCTGGGTGTTTTCTCCGGTGCGAATCCAGGTGCCGTTGGGCATAATGAGCTCGGCCTTGGAATCGTCCTCCGAGTAGAGCGTGTCTTCCAGGCCAAAGGGGCTATCTTTGACCGTGATGACCCAGTCTTTTTCCTCCTGGACGTAGCGGAGGAGGTTGCCTTCGATATGGGCGATCCGACCTACCAGGATGCCCTCCTCGTTCTCGTAACCATTGGCGGGTGTGCCGGTGGCAGCGATCATTGTGTACATAAGCAGCAGGATCAGGCACAGGTTGTTCATGGCCTTGTTCATTGGCGTCTCCTTGGTGACGGTGGCGTTCGGTCGGGCGGAGCGGATTGACTACGGGGCCGGGGAAAAAACGCGAAAGGGCAAGGAAAGGGAGGATCGTCTCCGAGCCCGAATTTTTTTTCTGACCAACGGCAACAGTAAACATTTTTCCCAAAGCAGCCAATCCGAATTCGTTCGTTCTGGTCAATGTCGGCGACGGTCCGGCACAGACGGCCAGCAAGGTTTCGGGAATGCTGCCCGCTGCTTCTGCTGTTATTCTTCAAACGGCGAGTCCCGGTCGAAATCCGGGTTGTAGCAGTCGGCGCTGGTAAAGTCCTGCACCCAACCCTCGGAAAACCCCAATCGTTCCATCTCGGCAACCACCTGGTCGTATTCGGCGGGTAAGAGGCATCGGTTCAGAGGCGGTTGGTCGGCCACGGCGGCAATCGGCCGATATTGGGACATCAGCGAGAGGGTGACCCGCGGGCTCAGTTCGGCGGCCAGGAAGCGAAGCACGGCCAGGCTGTTATCGACCGCACCCGGCAGGACCAGATGCCGGACGATCAGGCCGCGTATGGCCATCCCCGCATGATCGAGATGGAGGATGTTGCCTTTCTGCCGATACATTTCGGCCAGCGCCCGGGCAGCGATCTCCGGATAATCAGCCGCAGCCGACCATTGTGCCGCCAGGACCGGATCCCGGTACTTGCAGTCCGGCAGATAGACATCCACCACGTCCTCCAGGAGCCGCAGCGTTTCCACCCGGTCGTAACCGTTGGAATTATAAACGATCACCGGCCGATAGCCGCGTCCCTGCACCGCCCCGATGATGGTCAGCATCTGCACCGCCATGTGCGAGGGTGAGACAAAGGCCAGGTGCTGCACGCCTGTGTCGAGCAGGCGGGCAATGGCATCGACGATGGTCGCCAAGGTGCGGCCGGCCCCTTTGATCCGATTTTCGTTGCGGGAGATCTGG
>CAIMMA010000357.1 GCA_903842475.1 uncultured bacterium | reverse complement strand
TGCGATCCTTGAACAGGGTGTCGCCGTGCTGGTCGGCAAAGGCGGCCAACAGGTCGCGGATGGCCTGCTGACGCGCCTTGCCCGCCTCGATCTCCTGTTGACGAACAGTTTCATTTTTCTTGCTGCTGGCTGCGAGATTCTTAAAGGCGGTTTGTTCCGAAAGGCGCAAGATGCGTTCCGCCGTGGCTTGAAAGTTGAGGCGCAGCGGCCGCTCGACGGTGATCTTATGGTAGCCAAAGTCGTCGTTGTCGAAGATTTTACTGACGATTAGGGGTTTGGTTTGCTGGACTCCCGCTTTTGCTGGAGTGACGGCGCCATTTTGAGGAATGACGAACTCCCGGGTCTCGCCGTCCTGGAAGTTTTCGTAGATGCGGGTGATCTTGGCAATGTGGTCCGGGTCCTTAACCTTGTCCTGCGGGTCGCCGATGCGACGGCGCTTGTTGCCCAGTGATTTTTCCATCTGCACCCAGAAGTTGCGGGCGTCGATCAACTGTATCTTGCCCTTGCGCTCCTTGACTTTGCGGTTGGTGAGCACCCAGATATAGGTGGCGATGCCGGTGTTGTAGAACAACTGCTCCGGCAGGGCGACGATGGCCTCCAACCAGTCGTTTTCGATGATCCAGCGACGGATCTCGCTCTCGCCGCTGCCCGCGTCGCCGGTGAAGAGCGGCGAGCCGTTGAAGACGATGCCGATGCGGCTGCCGTCTTTATCGACGGGGCGCATCTTGGCGATCATGTGCTGGAGAAAGAGCAGGGCGCCGTCGTTGATGCGTGGGGTGCCGGCGCCGAAGCGCCCGGCATAGCCCAGGGTATCGGCCTCCTGTTGGATGTATTTCTGCTGCTGCTTCCACTCCACGCCAAAGGGCGGATTTGCCAGCATGTAGTCGAAGGTCCACTTGTTGCCGTCGGAATCGCGGTCAAAGCCGTCACGGGTGAAGCTGTCGCCGAGGATGACGTTGTCGGCATCCTCGCCCTTGATCAGCATGTCGGACTTACACACCGCCCAAGCCTCGTCGTTCCAGTCCTGGCCGAAAACCTTGGGTTTGGCCTCACTGTTGAGATGGCGGATGTATTCCTCGGCCACCGACAGCATACCGCCGGTGCCGCAGGCGGGGTCGTAGATGGTCTTGACCACATGGCTCTTGGCGAGATCCTGCTCCGGCGCCAGCAGCAGGTTGACCATCAGCTTGATGACCTCGCGCGGGGTGAAGTGCTCTCCGGCCTCCTCGTTGGATTGCTCCGCCCCGATCCGGATCAGCTCCTCGAACACATAGCCCATCTGCATCTGATCGACCCGCTGGGGTGAAAGGTCGATTCCGGCAAAGGCCTTGATCACCTCAAACAGAATATTCTTTTCCGCCATGTGGGCAATCTGTTCGCTGAACTTGAATTTCTCCATGATGGCGCGGACATTGGCGGAGAAGCCGTTGATGAAGCTGTTCAGGTTCGGCGCCAGGTTGTTGGGGTCGTCCAGCAGCGAGTGAATCTTTTCGCCCGGCAGGGTGAGCTGCATGCGCGACAGGTTGTAGAAACGGTGGCCGGTGATCTGCTGCAACCGCGCCTGCTGCACCCGCTCGGGCTTGGTTTTCAGCGATTGAAACTCATCAAGTGTGGCCTGGCGGGTCGGTTCCAGCAGGCATTCGAAGCGGCGCAGCACTGTCAATGGCAGGATGACCTTACGGTATTCGTTTCGCTTGTACGGCCCACGCAAGAGGTTGC
>CAIMMA010000356.1 GCA_903842475.1 uncultured bacterium | reverse complement strand
GGGGCAGAGACGGTAGTGAGGAAATTATTCACAAAATCGGCAGGAACGATAACAACCGCCCCGGCCGCAAGAGAGGGGCCCTAATCCCGGTGCTGACCGGTATTCCGTCGCCACACTGCTCTCCTAGCCTTGGCGGATAAGCATTCTGGCTGTGCCCGGCCACAGTTGCTCGGGGATGACCGGAGGAACTGCCGGGGCCTCTCTAATGGCGCAGAGGTGTCTGCAATAAAAGCGGGGTGCTAAGGGAGCAAGGATTCAACCGAGGAGGTTGAGGTACAACTGGTGATAACTGCCGGCCATCTGCTGGGCGGTGAAAAGCTGACAGTAACGCTGATGGGCGTTGTCGCCGAATTTGCGGGCCAGGGCGGGATCCTGGTGCAGTTGCAGCATGGCCTGACGCAGGGCGGCGGGGTCATTGGGGGCCACAATCAGGCCCGTTTGCAGATTCTGATTGATGTAGCTCGTGCCCGAGCCAATTTCCGCACTGATCAGCGGTTTGCCGAAGAGAGCGCCTTCGACCAGGGTGACGCCGAAAGCTTCACTGCGTCGATGGGAAGGAAAAACGATGGCGCGGGCATTGCCATACAGAGCGACTTTGGTGGCATCGTCGACGTAGCCGGTGAAATGGACGTTGGTCAGGCCAAGGCTGACAGCCTGTTGCTTCAATTGACCTTCCATCGGCCCGCTGCCCACGATGACCACGGCGAAAGGAGCGTTCCGGGCGGCTTCGAGGAGGAGATGCAAGCCCTTGTAGTAGCGCAGCACCCCCACAAACAGAAAGTAGTCGCTACCATAGCGCCGACGCACTGCGGCAAGTTGTTCGCTGCTGGCAACGGGATAACGCTCCTGAGCGAGCCCGATGGGAATGACCTGGAGTTTGGGCCGGTACAACGGCAGCACCGGGCTGCTACCTGCGTATTGAGGCGAAGTGGCGACGATGGCGTCGGCACTGGCGAGAAACCGGTGCATGAGGGGTTGGTAGAGGCGCAGCAGGCAGCGCTGACGAACGATATCGGACTGGTAGGTGATCAGGGTTGGTTTGCGGACGCCGGCTCCGAAATGGAGCAGATCGGCAAAGGGCCAGGGAAATTGGTAGTGGACGATATCCGCCCAATCGACCAGTTGCTTGAAACCCGCCAGGCAGCGCAGGGAACAACTGCAGGAGGCGATTTCGAAGTCGCGGGGAAAGCGGTGCACCTCGGCTTCAGGCCGGGAAAGAACCACCGGATGAGGTTGGGGGCTGAGGGTGAAAATGCGGTTTTCGACGCCCAGGTCGCTGGTAGCGGCGCAGAGTTGCCGGATAGCTTCCTCGAGACCGCCTTGGCTGTCGGGAAAATAGGTGCGGTAGACGTGCAGAATTTTCATTTAATTATATAGTAAGAAGCGGCGATTGACTGAGCCAGCGAAGCGAAAAAAAAAATCTTATCCATTCGGAGTGGCGCAGCTACAGCCTCTCAGGTAGAAATAAACGAAAATATTGAGCTTAATCAACAGCTGGGTCCACCCAACTTTTGTTCCTGTACTGGTTCCCGAGGGACCCGGAGAAAGAGGGCGAACCCATGGCAACTTCACCCCCGCACCGCCGCCTGGTAGACGGCAAGCGTCTCCCGCGCACACCGCTGCCAACTAAACCGTGCGGCCTGGATCAGCCCTTTGTTTCGAGCAACGCTCCGCCACTGTTCATCTTGGAGCCCCGCTGCCATCAACCGGCTCAGGGCTTCCACATCGAAGGCGTCGCACATTGCGGCGGCATCTCCCGCCACTTCCGGGAGGGACGAGGCATTCGAACAGACGACCGGTGTCCCCGACGCCATGGCCTCCAACACCGGCAAGCCAAATCCTTCGTAAACCGACGGGAAGACGAACAGTCGGGCCCCCGCATACAGCGCCGGCAGATGAGCCGCAGGCACAAAATTGAGGTAACGCAACCACCCAGAGTGCTGGGCAGCGGCAATTCTGGCATGCAGAGCCGCACTGCTCCAACCATGGTAACCAGCCAGGATCAAGGGCCATTGGCGTTGGATTGCCGAGGGCAGGAGGCTATAGGCATCAAGCAGCCGGTCAATATTTTTGCGCGGCTCGATGGTTCCTACCGCAAGACAGTACGTTCCCGGCACCAACCCGTACTGGCCGAGCAGGCCGGCGATTTCGACAGGTTCGCGGGGGTGAAACTCGGCGGCACTCGCCAGGGGCACCGCCCGCACCCGAGTCAACGGCCAGTTGAAGGTGGTGGCCACCTCCTGGCGGATGAACTCGGAATCGGTGATCAGAAAGGCGGCGCGGTTGAGCGCCAACGCAATCTCGCTTTGCATATAGCGCACGCGTTCGGGCGGATGGCAAGAGGCCCAGCAATAGGGAGAAAGGTCATGGATGGTGACGACACTTCGCCCCGAGAAAGGGGGCAAGTAGAAGTTGGGCCCATGAAAAACAGACTCTTCCAACCCGCGCAATACCCGCGCTTTCATCCAGGGGACGAGGCGACGGTACACGGCCACAGCCGTGCGGCTTTTCAACAGCGTCGAGCGCAGGCCGCGCATTACCTGGGGCTTCAACCCGGCCTCGGGAAGGGTGGTGCGCAATCGAGCCCCTTGCAAAAAAAGCAGCTCGGCCACCTCGTCGTTCCGAGCCAGCGCCGTTGCCAGTTCATAGGTGTAGCGACCGATCCCTGTAAGGGGATATTT
>CAIMMA010000355.1 GCA_903842475.1 uncultured bacterium | reverse complement strand
GCCCGTCCGGGGAGCGGCTGCGGCTTCCTGGCTTTTGACCGTAACCGCGACGGCATCATCTACAATGGCCTGGAGTGGTTCGGGCCAGCGAGCGGTGCGGGTTTTGGCGAGTTGGCCGAGGTGGACCGCGATGCCAATCAATGGATCGACGAACAGGATCCTGTCTTCGATGTGCTTTCGATCTGGAGGCCGGACGGCCAGGGGGGCGAGTCGTTGCAGTCGTTGCGGGAGGCGGGGGTCGGAGCAATTGCGGTGGTCCATGCGGGGACGGATTTTGCGCTGCAGCGTCCGGACGGCGCCGTGCTGGGGACCGTCAAGGCAAGCGGCATTTTTCTCACCGAGGCCGGGGCAGTGCGTTCTCTCCAGGAAGTCGATCTGGCCCTGCCTGCCGTGCCGGCATCCCCTGGTCCCAGCGGTGCGCAAGCCTCCGGCTCTCGGCTTGAGGCGGCGATGCAGTCGCTGCGCGGTATCATCGGTATGCAGCGGCTGCGGTTGCAGATGATGCTCACCGGACAGCGCCTGGCGGCGGTGGCGGTGAAAAAGGAAGAGGTGCGAGATTGGCTGACCGAGTGGCTGCAAGCCCGTGATCATTGGCAGGCGGTGGTTGGCGGTGCTGGCCGGGAAAGCAGCTCCGCCGAAGATGCGGCGGGCAGGGCCGCGCCTGAGGCCGGGCACGCGGCGTAATCGGGCCGGCCCGGCCTGACCCCTGGATTGTTGAGCCGGATCAGCAAAGCACCGCAGTTTCCGGCTCAACTTGGGTGGGCTGCGATCGCCTTGCAGCTCGGGTCGGAGCTTCCGGGCCTTTCAATGCCGCCTTGCCTCGTTGTCCTCCCGTTGATCCCGAAGTTGGTCCCCCAACCCAGAATAACGTACCACCCTCCGTTCGACAGCCCGCACCAGGAGGTCCTTGCGGCCGTAGACGGTGAGCGCGTCGCGCGCCCTGGTGATCCCGGTGTAGAGCAGTTCCCGGCTGAGGATCGGAACATCCTCGGGGGGCAGGAGCAGGAGGACTTCCCCGAATTCCGAACCCTGCGACTTATGCACGGTGATGGCGTACGAACTCTGCCAAGGCGGCAACCGGGCCAGCGAGATCGGCCGGATAGCATCCTCTGCTAGGGGAAACCAGGCCTGGAGCATGCCTTGGTCGTCAGGCCAGACGATACCGGTGTCGCCGTTGAAAAGGCCCAGCTGGTAATCGTTGCGCAGGATGATCATCGGCATGCCGCGGTAGCAGCGCTCGCCCGCGCTGATATCGCCCAGGCGGCGGAAGATGGTCTCCGTCAGGGCGTTGATGCCGTCGACCCCGCTCGGCCCTTCGCGCAGGGTGCAGAGAATCCGGCGTTTTCCCAGTTCCTGGAGGGCGGCAGACGCTGATCGCGCCTTAAAAAGCGGACTGAAAAACCGGAGGAGCTGCGCTTGGAGCCAGGCGGACTGATTCGGGCCGGTTTGTTCCTCGATCCGCAGATCGGGGTAGGGCTGGTCCAGCACCGTGTTCAGGGCATCACCCTCGCCGGAGTTGACCGCCCGGGACAGGGCGCTGATCCCGCTGGCTTCCCGGAAGCGGCGGCTGGTTCGGAGGAGAACGATGGAGTCGGCGAGGGGGTCGGCGGCCTGCGCATCGAAAGATCTGGTAGGTCCATGGGGCGACCCGGTGAGCGGCTGCAGGTGGGCGGTGAGCGCGGTGGACCAACGCCGGTCCTCGCTGCCGCAGATGTCGCTGAGCAGATTGCCGGCCTCCACCGAGGCCAGCTGATCCCGGTCCCCCAGGAGGATCACCCGGCATGCTGGCGGCAGGGCAGCCAGCATGGCGGCCATCAGGGGGACATCGATCATCGAGGCCTCGTCGAGGATCAGTAGGTCCAGGTGGAGCGGGTTGGCGCTGTTGTGGAGAAATCCGGGCGGCGAAGATCGAAAACCGAGCAGCCGGTGCAGGGTTTGGGCCTGGTCGGCAATCAAGCCCGCCCATTTAGGTGGTAACGTGGTTTGGGCGGCACGGATCGATTCCTGGAGGCGCAGGGCCGCCTTGCCGGTGGGGGCCGCCAGACCGATCCGCAGTTTTTGGGGAGCGAGGGCAGCCAGCGCGGCCAGGATACGGGCCACGGTGTAGGTTTTGCCGGTGCCCGGTCCGCCCGAAATCACCACAAAGCGCTTGAGCAGGGCCAGGGCCGCGGCGGTCCGCTGCCAGTCGATGGCGGCCGGCGATGCGGCGGCGGGGGGGAAGAGTTCGGCCAGCAGGGCCCGGGCCCGGGGAGCAGCAAGCGTTTCGATGCCCTCGGCCCGACTGCGCAGGGCACAGGCGATGGTCTGCTCGTATCTGTAGAAACGGAGCAGGTAGAGCCGGTCCCGGTCATCGAGGATCAGGGGGCAATGATCGTCGGGACGACCGACCACCGGGGTGGCCAGCAGGGTCTGGCGGACTGCAGCTAAATCCTTGAATCGGGAACCGTCCAATCCCGCCTCCGTCAGGTGAGGGGACAAGGCGGACAGGGGCAGACAGGTATGGCCCTGTCCGGTCGCCCAGCTGGCAAAGGCTGTTGCAATGGGTAATTCCGGAGAGGTCCCGCCGGACAATCGGGCCAGGAGACGTCCTGCCTGGACATCGAGGGGACGGAGCGCTCGGGCGGCGAGCAACTGGTTGAGCATGGTCATAGGCTGGCCTCCCGGCCGCGGCAGCAACCATCCAGCTGCTCGATCAGCTGCTGGTCCGGGCGGGCGGCATGGATACCCCATCCCGGCGGATATCCCGGGTGCATGGCCCGGAGGAACAGATAATAGGCGCCGCCAAAATGGGTTTCGTAGGCATATCCGGTGATCCGGCTTTCAAGAAATCGGTGCAGGGCCAGGGTGTAGATGAGTGCCTGGAGGTGGTACTGGTGGCTGTCCATGCACTCGGCCAAGGCCTCCGGCCCGTAGTGGCGGAGCTCGAAACCGAGGTGGTTGGATTTGTAGTCGACCAGGAAGTAGCGGCCCTGATAGCGGAAGACCAGATCGATGAACCCCTTCATCAATCCCTGCAGAACGGTGCCGGCGGCGGCCAGGGGAGGCAGGCCGATGGAGGCCAGCAGGCCGTTGAAGCGCCGGATATTGACCTGCTCCAGGGGAAAGAGAAAGCTGAGCTCATGCATCCGGTCGCCGGCCACCAGCTGATCCAGGCGGCAACTGCCCGGCAGTTCGACTCCTCGCAGATCGTCGAGCCAGCGGGCAGTGGCTGCCAGCCAGCGGCGATCGATCCCGCCCAGTTCCAGGACCTCGCCGACCAGGGACTGCTGCTCCCGGGCGGGCCGGTTGCCATCGAGGCGTTCCAGCAGGGTGTGCAGGCAGGTGCCGGCCGCCGGTCCCCGGGGGAAGGTGAAAACGGAGGTGAAGTCCTCGGGTGCCATCGGCCGGAGGGGGGCGGGCTCGTCCAGGTCCTGGTCGGCAGGTGCGTCGGTGCCGGCGGTCAACCGGGAATAGCTGGTCATCGACCAGCCGGGATTGATTCGACCGTTAAAAGCTTTGGGGCGCAGGGTCGGGGGCGTGCCGGCAGCCGCCCGGCGGGTGGTGCTGAAGCCCTCGGGAAAAG
>CAIMMA010000354.1 GCA_903842475.1 uncultured bacterium | reverse complement strand
GGGGAAGGTGAGGGAAATCAGGGGTGAGAGCCGAGGGAAATCTTTACAGCAGCAGACCTTTGCCGAGGATGGTTACCAGATCGTCAGCGGCCCGGGTGGGGGCCATCCGGCCCTCTTCGACACTTTTTTTAATGCCGGGTAGCAATTTTTGAATTTCAGGATGCTGATAAAACCAGCGTTCGAGGCCTTCGTTAACTAAGAACCACATCCAGGACATGGCCTGATCCTGGCGTTTCACTTCCAATTCGCCGGAGGCGGTCATTATTTTTTTATGATTTGTTATGGTATCCCACACTTCCATGAGGCCGACTTCCTGAAGAGCGCTACAGGTCATGACCGGTACGGACCAGTTAGGTGAAGAGGGGGTGACAAGATGGAGCGCGGTCTCATATTGTTTTTTTGCCAGTTTGGCTCGGTTGATATTATCGCCGTCTGCTTTGTTGACCACAATGGCATCCGCTACTTCGAGAACGCCTTTTTTTATGCCCTGCAATTCATCTCCTGCTCCGGAAATCTGCAGGACGAGAAAGAAATCGACCATCGAGGCGACAGTGGTTTCCGATTGGCCGACACCGACGGTTTCAACAATAATGACGTCAAATCCGGCTGCTTCACACACCAGCATGGTCTCGCGGGTTTTCCGCGCGACGCCGCCAAGGCTGCCACTGGAAGGCGAGGGGCGGATAAAAGCCATCTCGTTGACCGCCAGCTTTTCCATACGGGTTTTGTCACCCAGAATAGAACCGCCGCTACGGGTACTGCTTGGATCAATGGCCAAAACAGCGACACGATGTCCCAGTTTGGTCAGCATGGTGCCGAAACTCTCAATAAATGTACTCTTTCCGGCACCCGGCACACCGGTTATACCCAAGCGTACTGCCTTTCCTGTGTAGGGCAGCAACTCATTGATGACATGTTTGGCAATTTCCTGATGCGTGGAAAGCATGCTTTCGACCAGGGTAATGGTGCGAGCAAGCATCAGGCGATTATTATCCATGACGCCTTGGATATAATAACTGGGATCTTTATGCATATCTGACCTGTGGTGGAGGTTTCGTCATGAGAACATGCAAACGGACGGATTTTCGCCCGTCCGTTTGCAGCCTTACCAATATGCCGAACAGTTACGTCTTATTTACAATACTGCGCCTCAAGCATATCCATTACCTTGCCGGCAGATTCGGTGATCGGGGTTCCCGGACCGTAAATACCTTTGCAGCCTGCGTCAAAGAGGAATTGATAATCGTTGGGCGGAATAACGCCACCGGCAACGACCATGATTTCGCCTGCGCCTTTCTCTTTGAGCTTTCCAATGAGTTCGGGAACAAGCGTCTTATGACCAGCGGCCAGAGAGGAAGCGCCAACGATGTGGACGTCGTTTTCGATGGCCATTTTGGCGGCTTCTTCTGGAGTCTGGAACATGGGGCTGATGTCGACGTCAAAACCGAGGTCAGCATAGGAGGAGGCAACAACCTTGATTCCGCGGTCATGACCATCCTGGCCCATTTTGGTGACGAGAATACGCGGACGACGTCCGGTTTTGGCCAAGAAATCACCGGTCCGTTTGCGCAGGCCTTCGATAACTTGGGC
>CAIMMA010000353.1 GCA_903842475.1 uncultured bacterium | reverse complement strand
TATATCAAAAAAACGGGGTGTTTGTCAATGTTAATTTATTTTTTGTTCTCTGCGAACAAGTCCCCGAGATCGACATCAAAGGTATCAAGAGCAGTGCCGGTTTTTACCGAAGGGAAATAGCGCTTACCAGCTGCACTGCCGGCAACCAATTTAGCGGGACCATCCAAGTCTAAGCCGTTTACCTGAAGATCTTCAAGGCCGGTTGATTTTACAACGGGTGCCTTCTGCTGCGTCGGGGCGGTTTCAGACATGGCGGCGACAGGTTCTGCGCGGGCAAGTTCCAACGCTTCCATAACCGGTTGGCTGGCAAGCGGTTCCTTTGATTCCTGGACAGGGGGAGCTAAGTCGGAAATATCCAAGTCGCCGAAATCCAAGGAAAGCGGCGGCGCCTGGAGACCGCTGGCCCCCTCGCTTAAATCGAGGGTGAACTCATCACGGGGTGACACTTCGCTGAAATCATCAAGGTCCATCACTAAGCCTTCACTGTCATCATCGACGAAGGCTTCCTCGATCTCCTTATCCATAACGAAGTCTTCTTCGCCGTCCGTCTCCGCAAGGTCTTGCATGTCGGCCCCTTGAAAAGCAGAGGGGCGACCGGGCAACCCGGCTGGTTTCGATACATTCAGAAACATAGGAGCAAATGCTTCGTATACAGTCCCATTGATTTCGGCAACGGTGTCCCCGATAGATTTCGAGCATTTTCGACAAGCTTCCTGATGGTCAAACGACATATAACCACATTTTGGGCAACGCATAATTTCAGCCTTTATTATAATCTTCGCAAGACGTAAGGGCGGACACCAAGGAAAATATCCATTTTGCTCATTATCGCATAGTGATCGAGATAAAATCAAGGAATGAAAAAATTGGTTTTGAATAAATTTGTTTTTTCAGCAAAATTCCATGGGCAGAGAGGTCTATCGAGGTGCCATTGAAAAATCTGTTGCGCAAATGGCGTGTCGGCAGCCAACGGGCTGTTGCAATCCACCAAGGTGGAAGTACACAGTATGCGGATAACAGCCCCCGCCCCCCGCCAGGTTCGATGCTCTTAACTAGTTCCCAGTGGAGCCAGACCTGGCGAATCAGTAAACCGGCAAAAGATCAGCGAACTGTGATGCCAAATTGCGCATAGGTTTCGACTATAATCCGCACCATCCGCTCTAAACCATATCGTCCAGCGATGATCAGGTGCTGCTGGGCCATGCGTTGGGGATCGCGCCGCTTCAATTCTGCAAGCTCGGCAAGTCCTTGGCAGGCGCCAGACACGTCATCATAGGCAACAGCTCGATAGTCTTCGATCCACTCAAGAGGTTCCATGGTTGAGGGAATATCGCAGGCGAGCACCGGCAACCCATTGAGCAGGCTCTGAATCAGGGACTGGGAAACGCCTTCGGCTTCGTTTGAAGAGAAGAAACAGAGATCAAAAGCGCTGAAAAACGCTTCGGGATGCTCCTGATGACCTGTGAAAATCACCCGATCCTCTACCCCCAGTTCGCGGGCGAGGGCCTGTAAATCGGGTAATTCTCCGCCACCGCCCCCAACAATCATAAAGCGATAATTGACCGGCATGGCCGCCGCGGTTTTAATGATGAACCGATGCCCCTTATAATGCCGGAGAAAACCGACATTGCCCACCAAGATATCGTCCTCCCCGATCCCGTAGGCCAAGCGCACCTTGCGCCGATTTTCTTCGGAAAACCGAAAACGCTCCTCATCAATGCCTGTCGGCAGGACCACGGTCCGATGCGGACGCACGCCTTGGTTACCGAGTTGTTCGGCAATGGCCGCACTGCAGGTGAAAATAACCTGCGGGAAAAAGTTGTAACTGCATGCCGAGGAAATCGACGCCAATACGTGACGGGTGCGAACGACCAGCGGCACTTGGCAGAGGCGGGCCACGCAACCCGCCATCCATGAATCTTCCGAAGAATGGGTATTGACCACCGCAGGCATGGTTTTTTTGATAATCCGAAACAACCGCCACCAGGAATAGAGATCGAATTTCGAAGAAAAAGGTACGGCATACACTGTAATGCCTTCCTCTTTTGCTCGCTGGGCCAGATCCGAATCGGCGGGCACGATCAATGCGACCCTGAACCCAAGCTTGCGCATCTCCCTGAGCTCGGTGAGGATTCTGATTTCCTGCCCACCATACGCCCGACTCCAGTCGGTGTGAATGATGAGTGGATTATTTTCCGAGGTTATCACTGACAATGTATGGCCCCATTTTTCAAAATTTTAACGATTCGAGCGCTCCGTGCGGTTTCGGCACACGGGACGGTTTTTTCACTCAGAGGATCAAACCATCCGTTCCCGGGACCAATCGTTGTGTTCGAACTCGCTATGGTCGGGTTTGGGTGGTTTCAATTCCGCCATCCGCTGCCGAAGCCAGACCTGCACCTTGCCGAATTCGCCGGCAAACTCGGCCAACGCCCGGCCGCGATGACTGACGATGCTTTTTTGCTCCATGGGAACCTCGGCAAAGGTTTTACCGAATTCCGGACAAAAAAACACCGGATCGTAGCCAAATCCCGATTCGCCCCGCCGTTCGGTGAGAATCTCTCCATCGCAACGTCCTTCCCAGGTCAAGGCAGGACCGGCCGGGGTCGCCAGGGAGAGCACACAGACAAAATGGGCGGAGCGCTTGTTCTGATCAGCCATTTCCTGCAAGAGCTTTTCGGTATTATCCCAATCGGTTGCCCCCAGGCCGGCATAACGGGCCGAATAAACCCCCGGCCTCCCCTCCAGCGCATCCACCACCAAACCGGAATCGTCGGCCAGACAGGGCAGGCCTAAAACCTTGGCATAGTGCAGCGCCTTTTTGTAGGCATTTTCCTCAAAGGTTGCCCCATCCTCAACCGGTTCGGGCATGGGACCGTAATCTGAAAGCGATTTTATCTCCACCGGGAAATCTTTGAGCCACTGCTTAAATTCTGCCAACTTGTGCTGATTGCTGGTGGCCAGCACGATGATGTTATCCATACGTGTACTCCTTGCGTTTTTTTGCCGAAACCGGCACACAGCGAACTGCCGTGGAATATAAGAATAAAAAGGAAAGGGGGTTGTTACTCCAATCCCGGTTGTGAGGCTATCGAAAACACCGACGGGCAAGGATCAGATCCCGCCGCCCCCCTCGGATTGGTTCTTCTTGCACCGTCGGAACTGCTTATCGTAGCGTTCCTGTTCACTGTAGACACAACCGCAGTAGGGCTGGCGGTACAGCCCCATGCTGCGGGAGGTATCGATCCCCTGCTGCCAGCCGAGACGAAAATCCTCATAATGAAAACGGACATCGTATTGCTCGGCAAGCCTCCGGCATCTGGCAATGAGCAGCTGATGGTTCTGATATTTGGAATAGAGCAGAGTGGTGGAAAACGCCTCTATTTTTTGGGCGGCGGCCATCGCCACCGTTTTTTGCAGACGCATGTCGTAGCAACGGGCACACCGATCCTGCTCATGAAAAACAACCTCGCGGAGAAATTCGGTGAGCCCATACTGCTCGTCGAGCGCAAAGGCCTGGCCGGTGGCCTCACCGTACTGCTTGACCGCCTCGATCCGACGACGGAATTCCTGGTAGGGATGAATGTTAGGATTATAAAAAAATCCCGTGACTTCATGGCCCTGGGAAGAAAGCTGCGCCAATGGATAGACCGCACACGGCGCGCAACAGACATGGAGCAGAATCCGCATCACTTGACCTTGTAGTGCTTCGGCTCGATACCGTAACTATGAATTTTATAGTTAATGATCCGCAGGCTGGTGTCCAGGGTTTTGGCGGCCTTGGTCTGGTTGCCGTTGTTTTTCTTCAGTGCCTCAATAATAAGTTCCCGTTCGAAATTTTCAACCGCGGTGGCGAGCGAAAGCGGTTTATCCGAATGAATACTCTCCGAGCTCTGCAGCGAAGGCGGCAAATGGATCGATTTGATGGCCGCACCGTCGCAGATCAGCACCGCGCGTTCCATGCAGTTCTGCAATTCGCGGACATTCCCCGGCCAATGGTACTGCACCAGCAGATCAATAGCCGCGGTTGAAATCCTTTTTATCTGCTTATGGTTTTCCTGGGCAAACTTTTCCAGGAAATATTCGGCCAGAAGGAGGATATCGGTGCGCCGTTCCCGCAAAGGCGGCAGATAGACCGGAAAAACGTTAAGCCGGTAATAGAGATCCTCGCGGAAGTGCAGCTCCTTAACCGCGGTTTCCAGATCACGGTTGGTGGCGGCCACCAGCCGGATGTTGGTTTTGATGACTTTGGGGGAGCCGAGCCGCTGCAAGGTCCGCTCCTGGATAACATTGAGCAGTTTGACCTGGACCGCCGGGCTGATCTCGCCGATCTCGTCGAGAAACAGGGTGCCGCCTTCGGCGAGTTCGAATCGCCCTTTTTTGGTTTCGGTGGCGCCAGTGAAGGCACCCTTTTCATGGCCGAACAGTTCGCTCTCCAGAAGCGTTTCCGGCAGCGCCGAACAGTTCACCACCACAAAGGGCCCGCTGGCACGGCTTGAATTGTAGTGCAGGGCCTTGGCGACCAGGGTCTTGCCGGTCCCCGACTCGCCGCGCAAGAGGACGGTGGCATTGGAGTCGGCCACCCGATGGACCATGTCGAAGACCTCCTGCATCCTGGACGAATTGCCGATGATCTCCTCAATCCGATTCTTGGCGGACAGTTCCCGCCGCAGTTTGGAATTCTCCTGGCGCAGCGCCTCCTTTTCCTCGTTAACCCGCTGGATGCGCTGCACCGTTTCGGCGATCAAGCCGCTGACCACGGTGAGAAAACGAAGATCGTGTTCGGATTCGACGCCGAACCCATACTTATAGGCCCGGTCTATCGAGAGTGCCCCGATGGACTGCTGCGCCGCCACAATCGGGACGCACAGGAAGGAGCTTTTCTTTTTCCTTTCGTCCCCACGCGTCCGGGTGCGGTTTAAAAAAAGCGGCTCATCGCCGATCTGCGGTACAATGATCGGCTCGCCGGTGGCCACCACCTTGCCGGTGATCCCCTCCCCCAGTTTGTAGCGTCCCCGACGTTTCGCCTCGGCGGTGATGCCGTGGGCCACTTCGATTTCCAGCTCACCGGTGGCCGGGTTGATGATCGAAACGGTGCCGTTATCCATCGCCTTGAATTCCGCCAGGGTCGTGACGATATTTTCAAGACAATCCTGCAGACTGGTGGCCGAAGCCAGATGCCTGGTTATTTCATAGAGACAGGTCAGGTTGGCGAGCCCCTGGTCCTGGTTTGTCTTGATGGTGTCGTTGGTTGCTTTCATAAATCCGGTTAGAGGAGTTTATTGACAGGGTTCGTCTGAAATGGTATTTACTTTTCCGTCGTGGAGGGATGGCCGAGTGGTTTAAGGCGGCGGTCTTGAAAACCGTTGTGCGAAAGTACCGTGGGTTCGAATCCTACTCCCTCCGCCAGAACACTGCCAGATTGCCCATATGGAGAGATGACCGAGAGGCCGATGGTGCTCGCCTGCTAAGCGAGTGTGGGGGTTATACTCCACCGAGGGTTCGAATCCCTCTCTCTCCGCCATATAACAACAACGGCTGGTTGGGTTGCCAACCAGCCGTTGTTGTTTTCTGTTTGCCATCTTCGCACCCCCGATGCGTCGGATGCCGTATCCGGAGGCCTCAATTGCTGTTGTCCGACGATGGCGACTCGAGAGCAGCCCCTCCCTTCGAAATCATATTTTATAACATCTTTGTATCACATTTTCAGCATCTCCGCACGCCAAACCTTCTTAAATTGTAAGAATTGGCCCTCCCGAGTTGCATTTGTGTCAGGGTCGCTCCCCAAAAGCCCGCCGACCGTTACTTTTCTGTCGCATTGCGGTAGGGCCGCTGCTGTAAACAACCCGTGGGCAACCATCATGGCGGGGGCAGCAGGTCCTGCCAGGCGGCCAGCAAAGAAAAGGGAAAATGCGGCCAGTTGCGAACCGTGCCGCAGTCTTTGCCCCAGGCACGCAGCTGGTTCCGTCCCGAGAATATCCGATCGCGACTGGTGATGATTTTTTGGGTGAACAGATCTCCGGCCTCTCCATACTGGTGGAACCAGTGCCTGAACGCCACCATTTCGGCATGCAGCTCGTCCAGCCCCCGCTGCGGCCGATTCGCCAGAAACCGGGTCAGCTGGTCCTCGCTGTCGAACATGTTGCGGTAAAAGCCATCCAGGGTCTCCTGATTGAAATCGTCAACCATGGCCGCGTAACGCTCCGGAGGGATGCCGCGCTGCTTGTCCACCGGGGCAAGCGTGCCGCCAAGCGCGGTGCGGGAGGCAAAAGCGTCGGCCCGGTCGACCAGGAGATGGGCAGCCACCCAGACGCCCATGGACCAGGCGATAAGGTGGAGGCGGTCGTAGCCGGCCAGGGGCTCCAGGGCGAGTGGCTCCAGTTCCCGGTAATCGTACACCATGTACAGGTCGCGATCACCGGCGGGCAGACTCCGAAAGGGGGCGGGGTCCATGCCCCAGCCGCTGAAAAAAACGATACATTCCCGATGATGATTGCGGCGCATCCAGGTCGTTTGCATCGGCTCAGCCCAGGGATGTCTTGATTATGCCGACCAGCGGGGCCAGCTGCTCCCAATCCATGGCCGCATTCAGCGACAGGCGCAGGCGGGAGGTACCAGCGGGCACCGTCGGCGGCCGGACCGCCTTGACCCAGTAGCCCAGTTCGCAGATGCGATCGGCGGCGGCCACGGCCCGGGCCGCATCGCCGACCATGACCGGCACGATGTTGCTGCTGCCGCGGGTCTTAAGCCCGGCAGCCCGCAATTCCTGCCGGAATTGCTCGGCCAGCCGGTCCACCTTGGCGCGCTGCGCCTGCATCATTGGAATCCGGCGAAGCACGAAACAGAGCCAATGCACC
>CAIMMA010000352.1 GCA_903842475.1 uncultured bacterium | reverse complement strand
TATTTGATGGCGCGATTAGTGAAATCATCCGTTGCATAGTAATCTTTTTCCGCAGGTGTGTAGGGACGCAACGTCTGTTCCTCAATACACCAGACCCTGCGCCCCGGCTCCTTGTCGACCGGGATTCCCTCGCCAGGCCTCTGCTTGCCGGGATTGAAGTAATTGCAGTTTCCATCACGCAGACCGTAATACCGGTCAAACCCGAGATCGCGCAGATTCTGCGTACCATGATGTTTCCCGGATGCCAGAGTCCTGTATCCGGCACTGCCCAGCACCTCGCCAAGCGTAACGCAGTTGACAAAATTCTTGGGGGTTAACCCCTGCCCATTCTGCTGCGCGTAAAGCCCGGTCAACAGGCATGCTCTCGAGGGAAAACACTTGGCCGTGTTGTGAAACTGTGTGAACCGGATCCCGCCGGCCGCAAGTTTATCAAGGTTAGGCGTGGCAATCTCACTACCGTAGCAACCGATGTCCGACCACCCCAGATCGTCGGTAAGAATTAAGATAATGTTCGGCTTTCCTTTATTCTTTTCAGCCACTGCGCTCCAGGCTATTCCCGTGGCAAGAAAAGCTAATCGCGCCGTTTTCAGAAAGCCACGTCTTTTCATGTTAAATCGATCCTATTACGCAGGCCTATTTCACAGGCGATTTACTGATACTCTGTCTGGCAAATGTTCCCGACTCAGCAGCGATGCTGAAATTCCCTCCTGATGTCTTGATAACAGCGCAGGCAATTCCAGCTTCGGCAAAGACTTTTGAGGGACTGATCAACTCCGCACCCTCTACCGTAAATGTAACTTCTGACTTGTCGGAAATCACAAGCGTACCGTTGCTGTCAACAACCCTGGCATACACCAGGAGCGTGTCACAACTTTCAAAATTTACCTGATTCCCAAATTCGGCAATCTCAAGCGTCAACCCGACTGCCTTCCCTGGAGTCTTGACCATGTGCTCCGCAACTTTTACGCCTTTGAGATAAGCCTCTGCTTTCAGCTCTCCCGGTTCAAATTTATCAAGTTTGAATGTAAATGGCGGATGGTTGAGATGAGTGGAGAATTGATCCTGATCCGGCTTCTGCCTGGCAATTTTACGACCATTGAGCAGCAACTCAATTTCATCACAATTCGAAAAGACTCTCACGGACAGCGGCGACTGCTCTGTCCAGAAGGAGGCAACAAAAGCCATCGGTGCAGCAGAAGCCTCACCTTCAGGATCACGCTGACTCTGATAAAAATAATAGACAAACTTCGGCAGACGGAAAATATCAACAATCCCGCTGGTGCAATGGTCAGGCGCATATCCCCGGTTATAATCGTTAAACAGCCAGTTGGCATCGCCTATCATCGCCGGATTACGATGGTTCTGGTTATGACTCTCCTGGAAATTCAAAGCCTGCTGTAAAAGCCTTTTTTCAGTATCGGACCGGCGCTGACGACTTGTTGCTTCACCTTTCTTAAGTTCCTTGGCTCCCGTCTGATTAAAGTTAGCTGCCCTGTCGGCATAGTATTCCCAGTCACCGTATTCTGCCGTGAAAATCGCCTTGTTGCGATTCTTCCAGTTGTCCCAGAACAAAGGGCCGCCCGTATGCTGACGGGCAGGAATGAACAGATCGTGAGGACCCTCTTTATGACTTGCAGAAATTGTGCCGGGGCATTCCTGCCCGACGATCTCGTGGAACTGTTTAAGCAACGGCGCCGGCATCGTCGACTCATTCAAGCTCGTTTCCCAGAAAACACATGATGCATGATTACGGTCACGCCTGATCATGTCCTGCGCATTCTGAAGCGAACGTTTCGTGAACACCCCGCCTGCACAGAACTGCCAGCCCGGAATCGGCTCCATCACGATAATCCCGTAATGGTCACAGGCATCAAGAAACGCGGGGGACTGCGGGTAATGGCTGAGCCGGACCAGATCAAATCCGGCCTGCTTGATCAAGAATGCATCCCGCCACTGGGCCGCATCGGACAGTGCATAACCTAGATACGGATACTCCTGATGCCGATTCGTCCCGCGCAAATACATTTTCTTTCCATTGATCCTGAACCCGTCGGAATTGCACGAGACCAAACGAATGCCGCATGATGTAATCATCGAATCAACAATCTTCCCTGCGACAAGGATATCAGTAGTCAACCGGTAGAGATTTGGACTTTGCGGCGACCAGAGCCTGGGATTGGCAATCTTAAGTTCAACAGTTGTAACCGCCGCAGAATTCGGTTGCAGTACAATTTCCTGGGCTTGGGCCGTTTGACCAGCCATCGAACATCGGACCGTTGCAGATCGTTCATGGGCATGTTCATTACGAAGATGAACTTTTATGACTGCAACAGCCGACTGCGCCGTCACTTCCGGATAGGAAACAAAAACTCCACCTGATGCAGGAAGATTCTCGGCTACCGGATCCGTAATATGAAGCTTGTCGGTGACAATAAGATTCACATTTCTGTAGAGTCCGTGATACCAGGCAAAATCAAGGTTGGCAAGTGGCTTGCCGGGCGGCACGGAATTGTCATCCCGGTTATCAAGCTGAACCTTGATTTCATTGGTCTTCCCGTACTTCAGGCTACCAGAAAGATCAACAAGGAATGGAAGATATCCGCCGGCATGCGTTGCCACATTACTCCCTTCAAGACTGATGATGGCGCTATGCATCGCCCCTTCAAACTGCAGAAAAACCTTCTTATCCTTCCAGTCTGCAGCCGGCGTAAACAGCTTGCGGTACACGCAGTGACCCCTCCACATTTTATTGCCTAGAAACAGCGGTTCTATTCGGGCGGTATGGGGCAACGTCACACGCTCCCAGCGAGTGGTCGAATTGGCATCAACCGCATCACGGACAAAATCCCACCCCTGGTTGAACGACTCAACCGTTCCTGAATAGCCGGAATTAGCTAAGAACCACAGCAAAATCAAAACAACTGTTTTTTTGATAATCATAGTATTACTCCTGCAGATGTAACTATTCGTAATTTGCATAACTTTACCCTTCCTGTATTGGCAACAATCCCACGTCACTTAGAAACATGAACGTGCAATTCTGCCGGAGATTCCACCTGGAACTCCTTATTAAGCCTGACGGTCAGTTCAGTTCCAGATACATTGAAACCACTTTGAACTGCGCCACCAGGACCCGTAACCTTAACGCTCCCCGCCTGTATCCCTACCTCAAGATTAAACACCAGCTCACGCACAGCCAGTCTCCCGTATCTTAAATCAATTGACGCTGTCTGTGTTAAACCATTCACTTTCTGCCTGTATAATCCCCACCCTTCTGCCGTTGTAAAGAACGAAGCATGATCTGCCGGTCGCCACATCGGTTTAAAACCTATACGCCCGCGTGGCCCGTCATACATATAGCCCTGACACGCCAACAGAAGCGACCACGAGCTCTGCGACCTCGCATAGAATTTTCCAGACTCATCATCGCCAAACGGATTCCCACTATATCCCCACGCCGACTTATGGATGCCTGTTTTCAACTTGCCATTGTAACGCTCATGGATCGCTTTCACTACAGTAAAGCCCTCTTTCAACAAGCCGCACCATATCATCTCCGCTGCAGAGGCATATTCAAACCCAGTCAGCACACACGATGAATAACCCAATCTTCTCTGCCCCTTAAGCTCAGCATCTGCATTCCGGGGCCATACACAGTTAACCAGGCCCGCATCTTCTTTTGCCACCCACAAGGGATATTCTTCGTTCTCAAAACTGGTCTTGAAATTGTACTTAAAAAGATTACGCATCGCCGTTTTCTCATCGCCACGCGGGTATATCGTGCCAAGACCAAGTTGATCCGCCCACCATTGACCTAGCAACTGATCAGCAATGCAACCGCTGCTGTAATTGTTACCATATCTGAATGCAGGGTGATTTTCCTTCTTGTCCGCACGATTATTCTCTACATACCAGTTGTAATCATTACCATCAAGTACCTGCTGATAATACTCCCCGTTGAAAAGCGTTTTTGCCTGCGTCGCACTGCCTCTGCCAGCTATGTCCGCATAACGCACGAACTGTGTGTTATCCCCGTTAAGGACAGCCATTTCCCTGCACGCCCGCAATGCAGAAAGGTATAAAGAGCCCAGCCACGATGTACTGCCCCCTACCTTGCAGTCCAGCGTGGTGTGCTGAAGGCCGCTCAGTACGCCATCTTCATCCTTATCCCATGTCTTGATTACAAAGCCCATGGCCTCTCTTACGTCAGGCCACATTTTTTTGAGCCATTGCACATCAGTCCCGATTAGATATTCACGGTAAACACCAAGTATGCCACCGCATTGTCCATCTAGAGCAGGAAATCTCCGGTCTTTCTCGGAGATTTCCTTGCTAGACTGACGGAAAG
>CAIMMA010000351.1 GCA_903842475.1 uncultured bacterium | reverse complement strand
TACCAAGCCAACTATTCAGCAGGTATAATAAATAGATTTGCCATGGCAAGCCTCGGCACAAAAGCACACATCCAGGTTAAGGCTATTCCTGAGTATACGCCCTACCTGAACAGTAGACATCTTCAGCATAGCCACATTCCAAATTAGTTGAGGTTTGCTCTGGCAACCTTAATCTTCCGTTTTGAACCAGAGTCAAGTGATTTTGAGACTTCAGGGGGTCGGTTTCTGCTTTCATAAGCAGAAGGGATCCAATAAAAAAATTGGGCGCGTATCCTCCTTTAAATATATCGGTTGCCCGAACCAAATGACACAATCCTGATCGCAAACGAGGCCATGGCTAGGAACCTGCAAAAAACCTCTTGAGGAGCATTTCGGTTGCAATATGTACGAACTGTTCCCCCTGATAAGGAAGATTTTAGCCATGGATGTTCTCGCAAACTGGAGGTGATACGACATCGCTTTCTAAGGGCGGCCTCCGTTTTCTTGACCTGTATTCGAGTGCATGGAAATTCGACGTTTGGGTATTGCGATGATATGCTTTAGGTTTGGTAGGTGGAAGAGATATACCTCACATCTCAGATGGAATTAAATCTTGATATTGCCGAGAAAAAATGTGATTAATTAATCTTAGCAAGCATAATAATCTATTTACATTGATGTGAGAATAGATGAAAATTCCGCACTCCCGCACTCCCGCACTCCCGCACTCCCGCACTCCCGCACTCCCGCACTCCCGCACTCCCGCACTCCCGGTAAGAAATTCCATATCGTTTCATCTGGCTACGAAATAATGCTGGCGAATGCCAAATCATTTTAGCATCGGTGTGCCATGAAAACAAAGAAAACACCCACTCCCACGGCAGCGAAAGCAACCCACAAGGTCGAGACAATAGAGGATCATGAGGTTGTTGAAAAAGCAGTCGAGGTGCAAGAAACGGTCAAAGAAACCACCGCCAGTTTTCCCATCGTCGGTATTGGTGCGTCAGCCGGAGGACTCGCAGCCTTTGAAGCCTTCTTCTCCGGCATGCCCGCAGACATCGATCCCGGCATGGCCTTTGTGCTGGTTCAGCATTTAGCCCCGGACCACAAAAGCATTCTGACCGATCTCATCCGACGTTACACCAGGATGCAGGTTTTCGAGGTCGAGGATGGGAGGACGGTACTGCCCAACTGCACCTACATCATCCCGCCTGGCCGTGACATGGCCTTCTTAAATGGCTCCCTGCAATTGCTGGACCCGGTCTCCCCCCGTGGCCAGCGTCTGCCTATCGACTTCTTCTTTCGCTCCCTGGCTCAAGATCAGCGCGAACGGGCTATCGGCATCATCCTGTCCGGTACCGGCAGCGACGGCACCTTAGGTGTACGAGCCATCAAGGGTGAAGGGGGCATGGTCATGTCCCAGAACCCCGAATCCACTGAGTACGACGGTATGCCCCGGAGCGCTCTAGCCACAGGCCTGGTGGATTACGAACTGCCACCAGCAGAGATGCCCCCTCAGCTTATGGCTTACGCCATTCATGCTTACGGCAAGCCTCCACGGCCCAACACGGTCCCGGCGCCACAGGTTGAGAACGCCACCAAAAAAATCTTCGTCCTGCTGCGTGCCCAAACCGGCCACGATTTTTCCCAGTACAAACCAAACACCATCCACCGTCGCATCGAACGACGGATGGCCGTCCTTCAGGTCGACACCCTAAGCAATTACATCAAATATCTGCAACAGGCACCGCCGGAGGTAGAGGCGCTCTTTCGCGACCTGCTGATCGGTGTGACAAATTTCTTCCGCGACCCGGAGGCCTTCCAAGCGCTTGAAGAGCAACTTGTTCCTAAACTTTTTGTTGGCAAGCCTGCGAGTGCCACTATTCGTGTCTGGTCACCGGGTTGTTCAACCGGTGAGGAGGCGTATTCCCTAGCCATCCTCCTGATGGAACACATGGAGGTGCTGAAACAAAGCTACACGGTGCAGCTCTTTGCTACCGACATTGACAGCCAGGCAATCGCTACGGCCCGCGCCGGCCTCTATCCAGCCAGCATTGCCACTGACATCTCGTCGGAACGATTGGCGCGCTTTTTTACGATTGAGCCTGACGGCAGCGCTTACCGTATCCACAAAAGTATCCGAGACATGCTGGTTTTCTCGGAGCAAAATGTCATCAAAGATCCGCCCTTTTCCAAACTTGAGATGATCAGTTG
>CAIMMA010000350.1 GCA_903842475.1 uncultured bacterium | reverse complement strand
GGTTGAGATGCAGATCACCCGTTTGACAAAGGGCTGGGGGGTAAATATCGCCTCTTTTTCGAGGCGTTGTCGATCTTCATCCGAGAGTTTGAGTTCCGCCAGCGATTTGCCGGTAGTCAAGCGTACAAAGGCCTCGCCGGTATCGGTGGCGGTCAGTTTGGTGAGCAGCCCGCCCTGGCTGTGGCCGATGACGACCATCTGGTGCAACGCGGGATTGGTGCCCTCCGGATCCACCTTATGCACCTGGGCGCTCAAGGCCTCGCGCAGTTCTTGGGCGGAAATGCCGATCCGTTTGCCGCTGTCGTAGAAGAAATTCCAGAACTGGTATTTCCGGTTGATGACCGGGTCGGCGCGGAGCGTGTTGGCCATCTCCGCCCAGGCCACCGGACTGCTGAAGGTGCCGTGCACCAGGACGATGGGGATTTTGTCGGGTTCAAAGGGCTGCATGTAGAAGAGGCCGGTTTTGATAGCGCTCGGCCCATACAGGAATTCGTTAAAGCCCAGCCCCTGGACATAGGGCTGATCGATGGTGTAGGCGAGTTGGGCGGTAACGTCACGTTCCAGGGGGATGTTCTTGCCGCCGACCTCGACTTCGGTCTGGTCGTAGGCGGAGAACAGGTCCAGCCTGCCGGTGCAGGTCCCGGCCGCGATATCTTGCAACTGGCAGTTAAACCGCAGGAAAAGGGTGCCCGGAGTGGTTCGGAACATGGGCGCCCCTTCCGGTTTTTTTTCAACGGCAATGATGGGGGCCCCCATCCCTGCCTCCCGGTTTCTTCGGCTCAGTCCGCGGACGCCGAATTGATCCGTGGCGACAAACTTGTCGTATTGATCGATATCCAGGTGGAATTTTGTGGTGTCGACGGAAAAAGCAAAACTCCCGACCGGCAGTTGGACCTTGGCCGCGGTAAGCTGGAGATTGCCGTCACCATCGGCCAGGGCTTCAGCCAGGCTGCTGTTATAAAGATCGCAGGCGATTCGGAATCGCCGGTCAAAGGGATTGGGAGGTTCCAGCCATTCTTTCCCCAAAAGATAAAAGTAGGCATAGATCGCCGAGGCGAAAAAATGGGGGTGCGACTGTTCGATGCCCTTGTGCCGATACCGCATGCCGATGAAATAATTGAGTTCAGCCAGGGCGAAAAGCAGGTCGTTGCGGTAATCTTTTTCCGCCTCATGGTGGAGAAAGGTGAGGACCTGCTGGGGATCTTCGTGAAAGGCCCGGGCCAGATTGTAGCGGGTCAGGACATCCCGGGAGAATCGAGAGTAGTCATCGGCATTGATGGCGCTGATCGCTATCTGGGCATAGGTTTCGCGGGGATCGTTGCGATCGACTCCCACCGTTGTGGCGCAACCGGTCGTGCCCAAGGCGGCAACGACGAGCAGCAGCAGGATGCCTGCCTGGTACGACTTGGCAAGGCCCTTTTTTTCAACGCGCCAGGTTGTTGGCATCGACCCCGAAACGGGTTGCCTCGGTCGGGGAAAAAAAGGTCCTGCCATGGTTGCCAGTCTCCTTGTCGAGCGTGTTCCGATCAGGTCAGCCGACCTCGATCGGAAAAGATTTACCACATGATGTAGCCAATGCCAATACCGCCCATCCACTGGGTCGAATCGCCTCGCTGTTCCACGAGCGGGCTGTCGCCGGGATCGCCGGCAATCGAAGAGCCGCGCACGCCCACGCTCATCAGCCAGTGTTTGCTCAGGTAGACATTGGCGCCGACAATGGCATAGTATTCGTTCAACCCGCCGTCGGCGGTGTAGAACGACAATCCGGAGGTGCCGACGTTGCCGGGATTGACCCCGAAGTAGCAGTCGGCATACTTGTCATCCTGATAGGTCATACCGACGGCGAGATTCAGATCAACAGGTTTGGCCACCGGCTGCCAGTAGCGGACTGCCAGATTGGCCCGGAAGCCTTCGCTGACATCACCGACATCCTGATATGCTTTGGCTCCGAGGATAACGCGCTGACGCTTCTCGCTCGGATTGGCCCAGACAATATCCAGAAAGGCGCCGGCCTCGACCGTGCCGTCGATCTCGGCCATTTTGCTCACCATTTCATCCTCGACGCTGTCGTTGCGGCCGAAGCGGTAGTTGAGCAGCGGGCCGAAGCGAAACATGTCGTCGTCGAGGAGGTTGACCGTCAGTTCCGGGCCGATCAGCTGGACATAGCGTTCCTGCTTGGCGAAGGTGTAGCGGAAAAAAGGCGCGGCGCCGATGGTGTAATCATCCGAGCCGGTGTAGTCGGGCAAAATGCCGATGCCTATGCCCATCACTATGGGGACGTTTTCGAAGTCAAGGTCGATGAAGCCGGCAGCCTGGGCCGACGGTCCCGGCAGGAAGACTGCCGAGCCGGCGAGGGCGGCGGCAAGCACCAGGGAATGAACGCTCATTTTTTGCATTGGATACTCCTGTGTGGTGTTGTGTGTAGGTTGTGATCCTTGATTAGGTGCTGAAAACATAGGGGTGTATGGCCGGCAATTCCTCGCGGATGAGATGACCTGGTCAAAACAGGCGCCGGTTATTCTGGCACCCTCCTCTTAAACGAGTTGTTCCCCTCAATACCGATTACTTGCTCGTGCCATGGATCTTGTCGAGTGTTACCCGCAGCCGTTTGGCCCAGAACTCAAAGGCTTCTTCGGTCGCGCCGAGTTTGCTGAGGCCGCTCAACTTCGAGCCGCTGAAGGTATCGTTGGCGGCGGCGAGCCGTTCGTTGGTCATGGCGTCAAGGAATTCCGCTTCCATGCTCGCTCCGCCTACTCCGGTGTGGGCGCCGCTGCCTGCTTTTTTCACGACACTGACGGCCAGTCCCACCGGCAGCACCGTGGTTATGCCGCTCAAGGCCGGGTTGCTTGGTTCGATATCGGTGATCGCCACCCGAATCCGCAACACATCGCTGCCCG
Organism: uncultured bacterium; assembly: GCA_903842475.1. Classification (GTDB taxonomy): domain Bacteria; phylum Desulfobacterota; class Desulfobulbia; order Desulfobulbales; family Desulfobulbaceae; genus Desulfobulbus. The sequence goes on along the minus strand of CAIMMA010000350.1, from coordinate 1,925 downwards.
GTTCGGTGACCAGGGGGTAGGCGGTTCCCAGGGCCTCGAAGAAGGCACGGTGAAAGGTATCGGCCAGTTCCTTCAGTTCGCTGGCTTGAAGGCCCTGGTTGGCGGCGTCTTTTTTGAGGTAGAATTGGACCTCATCCAGCATTACCCGGCGATATTTCTTTAAATCCGACCCTGGTTTGACATAGATCTGATCAGCCCCGTCGGCAGGGCCCGGCTGAAACGGGGGGGCGTCCTTCAGAAATCCCGAAGGTGCCGCCTTGGGGGTGGCGCCGCAGCCGTAAATAAGCAAACTTGCCAGTAAAACGACGAGGCCTTTGACAATGGATCGCGACTTGTTCATCATGCACCTTTTTAAAAGGAGAGTATTCGGGGAGATTGTTCTTGCCTGGCACCACCGTCCTGCGGGATCGTTGCCGCGACCAGGATGATCGGCTTCCTGGTCACGGTTCAGGTGCGGGCGGTTTATTTATCCGGGGTGATTTTGGTGATCTTGCTTCCCTGGATGCCGAGTCCGGCCATCAACCCCTTCTGGTCGAAGAAAAAGGCGTAGATGCCTTTTTTAGCCGTGCTGGTGGAAAACGAGTTGGCGGCTCCTTTGTCCATGACCACAATGGTCGGCCCAACCCCCAGCTCCCAGCCGTCGCTGCTTTTAAGATACTTCAAGCTTTCGTTGTCAAGGAAGAAGAGGGCGTAACCAAAGGATTGCGCTCCTGCCTGCAATCCGTACGATGCGGCCACCGTGTTGTAGTAGCCGTCGGTCTTCCCTTTGATTCGGAGCGCTCCCTCGCCGTACTGACCGCCGACAATCAGGCCCGCCTTGATGATATCAGGGAAAACCAGGATGCCTTTGGCGCTTTTGGCCAGTTGTTTGGCGGCCGGAGTGCTCTTGTACAGATCCTTTAACGCATTCGTTACATCGCGATCAATTTCGCCGGCGGTGGCGGCCGCCGACAACCGGGGGATGGTCAGGACCAGGACGGCCAGCAGCAAGGCCAGCCAGGTCAATGATCGATGAGGGATTCGTTGCTTGAGGCTATTTTTCTGGGGTGTGTGCATGGGTCAGCTCCTTTTCTAGGGTTGAACGTTCTGCCATGTCGTTTGTACCTTCACAAGGTGAAACCCCATGGCTTTGCAGGCAATGGTTCGGCATGCGGGGCCCCTTGCGAGTATTCGTCAGGCAGCGTTTCCACAGGCCGGTGAGAAAGGTTTCGGCAACGAACGGAGAGATGCATCGCGGGGTTGAATCTATCTCGCAATGGCCACAGGCAATTCCCTGTCGGGTTGTCCGGTTTTATGCGAGTTATTATCCAGCCGATACCTTTATAATGCTCAATCGATAGTGCGAACCCCTGCCTGGTAAGCTAACTGGGCTGCATGGTAAAATCAATAAAGAAATTAGAGTATAACTGGTATTTTAAAGCCAGGGCAAGCCGTTGGAGTTGTTTATTTTTCGCTCTTTTTTTGCACGTTGACACCCGTCCAGGTTTTTACTTTGTCGGCTCTTGGTCGAGGCGGTCGATTCAGGGGGTCGTACCCGCGTATACGTCCTTGTGAGCCAAGTCGAAGCGGCTGCGTTCGCTCCTGCTGCGGGTGGAAGTCGTCGGAGAGGTTGGCGGAGGTTTGATGGAAAAAAGCTGACACTCTGGGCGGGGGATTACCCGGAAGGGTGATCCGTGCGTTTCTTGGGTGGCGATGCGCGTAGACGCTGGATTTCTAAACGATCGTTTTTGGGTCTGATCGTATTGAAAACGTATTTGCCTGGGGCTGTCGTGCCGGTTTGCTGGCAGAACAAAAAAGGGGTTACAGATAAACTCTGTAACCCCTTGATATTCTTGGTGGGCTAAGCTCTATAGCATTAGTATTTTAAATAATTGAAACTATGTAAAATAAAAAAAATTAAAAAACAGCGTACCCCCAAATGTACC
>CAIMMA010000349.1 GCA_903842475.1 uncultured bacterium | reverse complement strand
GGGGCTACAACCGCATGACCACCGTTAACGGCCTGTTTACCGCAGGTGACGGCGTTGGCGCATCCGGACATAAGTTCTCCTCCGGTTCGCATGCAGAGGGACGTATCTGCGCTAAGCAAATGGTTAAGTACTGCCGTGATAACGCTGATTTCAAACCTGAGCTCGCTCAGACCGCCAAAGAATTGGCCGCTGAAATCTATGCACCGGTACGTCTGTATCATGAGTTTAAAGATGCTTCCACCGCATCTGATGTTAACCCGAACTATGTTAAGCCTGCCGGGTTGATGATGCGCCTGATGAAAGCCACCGACGAGTACGGTGGTGGTGTTGCTACCTACTACATGACCTCCGGCAAACTGCTGAACATCTGTCTTGATCTGCTCGCAGTAATGCGTGAAGATGCTGCCAAGATGGCTGCCGGCGACCTGCACGAGTTGATGCGCGCTTGGGAAAACTATCACCGCATCTGGTGTGTAGAGACCCATATCCGCCACATCGAGTTCCGTAAAGAGTCCCGTTATCCTGGATTCTATTACCGGTCAGACTACCCGACCTGTGATGACGAGAACTGGAAGGTCTTCGTTAATTCCACCTTTGATCCTAAAACCCAAGAGTGGAAGTGCGAAAAAGTCAATTGTGTGAACATCATCGAGACCACTCCTTGGATCTGATCTCGAAGCGACACTGATTGGTTACAATAAAATCTCCAGACTCCCTTGAGGAGTCTGGAGATTTTTTATATACACCTGTTTTTTTGTTTGAGTTGATGCGAAAGATCAAGTAACACTTCTTGTTTCGGATCAATTGAACCAGAAATCACCTTTCATCAATACCAGCAGTTATGGAGGTTTGGCATGAGTGACACTGCAGGCAATGGTGCGGTACTGGTTGTGGGTGGCGGTATTAGTGGTCTTACCGCTGCACTCGAAGCTGCTGAAGTCGGCAATGATGTTTTTCTCGTCGAGAAAAACGCATATTTCGGTGGCCGGGTAGCACAACTCAATCAGTATTTCCCCAAACTTTGTCCCCCGACATGTGGACTTGAAATCAATTTCAAACGTATTAAAGATAACCGTAAGATCAGAACTTATACCCTGACAACGGTCAAATCTATCACCGGCGGACCTGGAAACTTTGAGGTTCAGCTGGAAACCGCACCTCGATTTATCAATTCCAATTGTACCGCCTGCGGCGATTGCGCCCAGGTCTGTACCGATGAAATTGACGATGACTTCAACTTTGGCATGAAAAAAGTCAAGGCTGCCTATCTGCCCCATGAAATGGCTTTCCCTCGTCGTTTTGTTTTGGCAAAAGAAGCCTGTACTTCCGCGACCCTCAACGCCGTTAAAGCTGCCTGTAAATACAATGCGGTTGATCTGGAGATGCAACCCCAGACGTTTACGCTCAAGGTAAGCTCGATTATCTGGTCAACAGGCTGGAATCCCTACGACGCTAATAAAATCACCAACCTGAATTACAATTCGTCGCCGGCCATCATCACCAATATGATGATGGAACGGTTGGCCGCCGATAATGGACCGACGTGTGGTAAAATCCTTCGTCCCGGTGATAACAAGCAGCCCGCTTCCTTTGCGTTTGTTCAATGCGCAGGATCGAGAGATGAAAATCATTTAGAGCATTGCTCTTACATCTGCTGCATGGCGACTTTCAAGCACATTTCTTACATTCGCGGACAGTATCCCGACGCCAAGATCTACGTTTTCTACATCGATCTTCGCACTCCAGGGAAATATGAACATTTCCGCGAGAAATTTATGGCAGACCCCAACACCACCTTTATTAAAGGCAAGGTTGCCGACATTGTCGCCGAACGTGACGGTGGGGTCACTTTGGTTGCTGAAAATGCAGTGACAGGTGTCAAGGTCCACCAGAAGGTTGATCTTTGCATCCTCGCTACCGGCATGGAGCCTGCCCTCGGAGCGCAAGGCAAGGCCTTGGGCGTCAACATGGATGGAAACGGATTTGTTGTATCTGATCCTGAGAAGGGTATGATTTCAGCTGGTTGTGCTAAATCAGCCGTTGATGTGTATTCCAGTGGACAATCCTCCACGGCAGCTGCCCTTAAAGCAATTCAGATTGGACGGTAGGAGGAAGGTCAATGAAAAAAGTATATGGTGCATATCTTTGTACTGGTTGTGGCATTGGCAATGTCCTCGATGTTGATGGACTGAAAGACGCAGCATCCGATGCTGGCATTGCCATGAACGATCACAGCTGTCTCTGCGGCGCCGATGGGCGTGCGTTTATCGAAAAGGACATCGCTGAAAAAGGAGTCAACACAATCGTTGTTTGTGCCTGTTCTCCGCGTGTCATGCAAAATGAATTCAACTTTGGCGAAGAAACGATCACGGTTCGCGGCAATCTTCGCGAGCAGGTGGCCTGGACCGCCGGCGAAGCCAAGGAAGATGGCAGCATTGATGACTTTTTGCAGGAAATGGGAACCGACTATGTCCGCATGGCCGTCACCCGGGCGCAAAAAACCGAATTGCCGGTTCCCTACAAAATGGAATCCATAAGCAAGAAAATTTTGGTTATGGGTGGTGGCATTGCAGGGCTGACCGCAGCCAAAGAAGCGGCTCTAGCCGGTTATGACGTTACCTTGGTCGAAAAGGAAGCGCAACTGGGCGGCAAGGCCCTTGGTTGGCGCAAAATGTTCCCTACCGCCTACCCTTATTCGGCGTTGGAGAATCCCAATATCCAGCAGATGATTGCCGACGTGCAGTCAAATGGCAAAATCACCGTGAAGACCGGCTGCGAAGTCGCCCGAATCGGTGGAGCTCCTGGTCAGTTTAATGTCACCTTGAAGGCTGCAGGGGAAAGTACCGAATGGGATGCTCCCGCCAAGGTTTCCGCCGAACTTAATGATCTCATCACCAAGGGTGAGGCGGAAGATCCTAATCAGGGACTTCAAAAATATACAGCGCTTAATCCCGCTGGCGAGATGTTTGGCGCCGTTGTACTGGCTACCGGTTGGAAACCAGCGGATGTCTCTGAGTACGAGCACCTTGGTCATGGCTCACTGCCCAATGTGGTCACCAATGCGGAATTCGAAAAATTAGCAAAAAATGGCAAGGTTCCAGCCCGGGTGGCTTTTATTCAAAGCCCCGGCGGCAAGGATAATGACAAGGATTTCCCGTACTGTAACTCCGTCACCTCCATGGTGGCGTTGAAACAAGCTAACTACGTGGTGGAAGATAATCCTGTTGATGGCAAGGCGTATATTCTGTACCAGCATATGCGAACGCCTGGCAATGCTGAGCTTTTCTATAAAGGCATGCAGGCCAAAGACGGCATTTTTATGACCAAAGCCGCGGTTACCAAAGTAGCTGCCGCCGGGAATAGTCTCACCGTTGACGCTGAGGACACGCTTCTGGGAGATGATATCCAGATTGACGTC
>CAIMMA010000348.1 GCA_903842475.1 uncultured bacterium | reverse complement strand
CGCAGATGAACGCTGCGGCCGGCGAGGCCACGGGAAACTATCTGCTCTGCCTGCATGCCGACTCCCGCCTGACCGACCCTTGCCTGCTCAGCCGGGCCCTGGAGGCGCTCCGGCGGGCGGAACTCGAAGATGCCGGGGTTGCCGGCCATTTTCGCCTCCGCTTCCTTCGTTCGGACCATAGGAACCGCTTGGGCTATCGCTATCTGGAGGAAAAAACCGCCCAGAACCGGGTCAACACCACCAACGGCGACCAGGGGCTGCTCCTTTCCCGGCAATTCTTCGCGCAGCTGGGCGGCTTTGACGACAGCCTGCCCTTTCTTGAAGATCAACGGATTGCCGAGCACATCCGCAGCCAGGGACGCTGGATCACCCTGCCCGGGGAGTTGGCCACTTCGGCCCGACGCTTCGAGACCGAGGGCTTCCACCGCCGCTACCTGCTCATGGGTATGATGATGGGGCTGTACAGCATCGGCGAACAGACCTTTTTCGCCCGGGCCCCGGAGGTCTACCGGGTGCAGGAGGAAACCGGCAGGCTGCGGCTCTGGCCGTTTTTTGGCCTGCTCTGGTCGATGGTCCGCCGGGAGTGGGGGGTCGTGGGGACGCTGCGCGTCTTTTATCGCCTGGGCCGCTACCTCCGCCGGAATTCCTGGCAGCTGTTTTTCTTCCTTGATGTGTGGCTGCGGCCGCTCCTCGGGCCAGGCCGTTATCCGCTGCTCACCTTCCATGATCGGGCGATCGCCCCCTGCATTGACCTGCGGCTGCTTGACGGGCTCCTCGGCCTGCTCTGTTTCGGCTGGTATATGGTCGTCCTGGCCGCTTTTTTCGGTTTGACCGAAACGATCGCCAAGCGATGGCCGCACTCCGGGAGACCGCATGCAACCTCCGGATAACCCACCCGTGGTCGCTTTTTTGTCCGAGTACCCGTTCCCGGCCAGGTGAAAACCCGACTGGCCGACGTGTTGGTCCCGATGCTTGACGGCGGCTACGGCCTGATCGGATTGCACGCGACAACCGCGTATCGCCAACGCTTGCAGGCATCCCCTGGAGCACGGATCAGGTCCTGGAAAAAACCCTGGAGCGATGCGCCCGGGTTAATCAGCGCGTCACCCTGCTGCCAGCCCTGCAGGATATCGATACCATCGAAGACCTCGAGGCCTATCGCCGGAAGCCCTGTGCCAGCCCCAGGGCGACCAACCGGGCGCTCTCTAGCGACTCCGGCCCGTGGGGCGCGAAGGACCTTGAGGATTACCAGCGTTCCAGGTGCACGCAGGCCGGGTTGTAACGGGTGCGGGGTGCGGCCTCCTGGGCGGGCCAACCGAGGGCGATGGCGGCGACCGGGATGACCTGCGCCGGCAACGCAAACTGTCGGGTCACCGCCGCGATTCGCTCCTCGCGGGGATGGATGCCCAGCCAACAGGCCCCCAGACCGAGGGCGGTGGCTGCGAGCAGAATATTTTCAATCGCGGCGCTGAGGTCCTGGAGCAGAAAGGAGAGCTGCTGGTCATGCGCCTTGGCGAGATCGCCGCAGACCACCAGCGCGGCAGTGGCCTCGCCCAGCATTTTGCCGTTGGGCAGGTTGGCTGCCAGCTGATCCAGCGAAACGCGTGAACGCAGGACGATAAAATGCCAGGGGTCCTTGGCCACCGCCGAGGGTGCGGCCATGGCGGCTTCCAGCAGGTCGATCAGCAGAGGTTCCGGGATCTCGCGTTGGGTGAAGGTCCGGATGCTGCGCCGCGAAAAGATAAAATCGAGCATGGGGTTCATGGGTCCCTCCTAAAGGTTGTCATAAGGCGTTCACGTTGCCGCTCTTCGTAAGCGAGCCGATCAGAGCGACGTCCGCCGCTGCTCACCGGGAAACTGGCGGCATTGTTCCATGTAGCAGCCGATAATCTCGGCCGCCGCCGCCGGTGTATCGACCAGATGAAAAAGATCGAGGTCTTCCGGAGCGATACAGCCGTTGGGCAGCATCTCCGCCCGAATCCAGTCGAGCAGCCCCTGCCAGTAGCTGCTGCCGTAGAGGACGATGGGGAAGCGGCGGATTTTAGTGGTCTGGATCAGGGTCAGACTCTCGAAGAATTCGTCCATGGTGCCGAAGCCGCCGGGAAAGATGACATAGGCCAGAGCATAGCGGACAAACATCAGCTTGCGAATAAAAAAATAGCGAAAGGTGATGCTGCGGTTCTGGAAGTGATTGGGATGCTGCTCCCGGGGCAAGATGATATTGAGCCCCACCGAAGTGCCGCCCGCCTCAAAACAGCCACGGCTGGCCGCCTCCATGATGCCGGGACCGCCGCCGGTGATCACCGCCAGATCCTGGGCGCACAGCAGCCCAGCCGTGGTCCGGGCAGCCGCGTAATAGGGAGAATCCTCGCCAAACCTGGCACCGCCGAAGATTGACACCGCCGGCCCCAGGTCGTTGAGGGTTTCAATACCGTCGATCAGTTCGGCCTGAATACGGAAAATCCGCCAGGCCTCCGAAGTTTTCAAATCATCCATGAGCCACCACTCGTCATAAAAAAAGGCAGGGAGGATCGGATCCTCCCTGCCTGTTATCGGTTCATCGCCGATGCTTGCGCTGTACGCACGGCCGGAACTGGGCTACGCTTACAGCAGCCCTTTGAAGAAATCGTTACCCTTGTCATCCACCAGGATGAAGGCCGGGAAGTCGACCACTTCGATTTTCCAGACCGCTTCCATACCCAGTTCGGGGTAATCAAGACACTCGACCTTCTTGATGTTTTCCTCGGCCAGCAGGGCCGCCGGGCCGCCGATGGAACCAAGGTAGAAGCCGCCATATTTTTTACAGGCATCGGTGACCTGCTGCGAACGGTTGCCCTTGGCAATCATCACCATGGAGCCGCCGTTGCTCTGGAACAGATCAACATAGGAATCCATGCGGCCGGCGGTGGTCGGACCAAAAGAACCCGAGGGTTTGCCCGCCGGGGTCTTGGCCGGACCGGCATAATAGACCGGATGCTGCTTGAGATAATCGGGCAGCGGCTTGCCGGCGTCCAAGATCTCTTTCCACTTGGCGTGGGCGATGTCCCGGCCGACGATGATGGTGCCGGTCAGCAGCAGCGGCGTGGAAACCGGATGTTTGGTCAATTCGGCCCGAACCTTATCCAGCGGCTGGTTGAGATCGATCTTACTCGACTGGGAAGAACTGCGATCGCGGTATTGGGCCGGGATCAGTTTGCCGGGATCGGTATCCATCTGCTCGACCCACAACCCGTCCTTATTGATTTTAGCCTTGATATTGCGGTCTGCCGAACAGGAAACGCCCATGCCCACCGGACAGGAAGCGCCGTGCCGGCTCAGGCGGACCACACGGATATCATGGGCAAAGTACTTGCCGCCGAACTGGGCGCCCAGACCGAGGTTACCGGCGGCTTCCAACAGTTCGTTCTCCAAGTCCACGTCGCGGAAGGCCCGACCATACTCATTGCCGGTGGTCGGCAGGGTATCGAGGTACTTGGCCGAGGCCAGCTTGACGGTTTTGAGGCAGGTTTCAGCCGAGGTGCCGCCGATAACAAAGGCGATATGGTACGGAGGACAGGCCGCGGTACCCAGGGTCTTCATCTTGTCCACCAGGAATTTTTTCAGGGTGGCGGGATTGAGCAGGGCCTTGGTCTCCTGATAAAGATAGGTTTTGTTGGCGCTACCGCCGCCCTTGGCCACGAAGAGAAATTTATACTCGCTGCCGGTGGTGGCGTAGAGGTCGATCTGGGCGGGCAGATTGGTCTTGGTGTTGACCTCTTCATACATGGTCAGCGCCGCATTCTGGGAATAGCGCAGGTTCTCTTCGGTATAGGTGGTGTAGACGCCGGCGGAGATCTGCTCGGCATCGTCGCAGCCGGTCCAGACGTTCTGCCCCTTCTTGCCCACGACGCAGGCCGTGCCGGTATCCTGGCAGACCGGGAGGACGAAGTTGGCGGAGACCTCGGCGTTGCGCAGCATGGCCAAGGCCACTTCCTTGTCATTAACGGAGGCCGCCGGATCGTCGAAAATTTTGGCGACCTGCTGGTTATGGGAGGGACGCAGCAGAAAGGAAACTTCGCGCATCGCCTGATTCGCCAGCACTTTAATAGCTTCGGGGGCTACTTTTAAAATCTCCTGACCATTGAAGGTTTCCACCGAGACATACTTGGCGGAACCGTCCAATAAACGAAACTTGGTCTCATCCTTGCCGAGGGGGAAGGGATCCTGATACACAAAACCTGCCATAATAGTGCTCCTTGTTTGAATGAATATACAACGTACATGGACCGACCGCGCAATCGGGCCGGTTATTCGACAGACAAACAACCTTTTGGTCAACCGGGCCGCACCTGCCGGGTGCGGACCACCTCCACTGCTCCACCCCGGAGGCCCTGCTTGGTGTCCATGCAGCAATCGCGGAACTCCAGGCCTCCGGAGATTTTTTTCAACCTTGTCTTTTACCCTGCTCAGCAAACAAAGGCAAGAGCGGGAAACACATGAACGGTTACCATCTTATCATCCATAAGGGCAGGTTACCGGTCAGTCCCCGGCACTCCGAACGGGCACCGGGGCTCGTTGGCTTCGCCTCGACCGTTTCAGTATTCCCAGCGAGTGCCGGCGGCGGCGAAAAAGAACCGCTCGCCGAAGACCTGCTGTAAGCGGGCGGAGTTGGCCAGCCCCGTGCAATGGGACGCCCCCAAACGCTGGACGCCGAATTGGTGCAAGGCCGCCACCGTGGCATCCATCTGGGATGGATCGGCAAAACCGAGGTGGGTGCCGCCGATCACCGTATGAATCGGTTGGCCGGGGAGTTGGGCAGTGACATGGGTGAGGATATTGATCAGCCCGGCATGGGCGCAGCCCAAGATCACGACCAGCCCTTTTTCGGTGGCCACCACCAGCGACAGATCATCGCGGAGTTCATCCTGGGCCCATTCCCCGGAGGTGGCGCGGATTTTCATGGTGGGGTCCGGCGGTTCAAAATCGGTGACCCGCTCCACCTCACCGGTGAGATAGACCTGCGGAAAAATCTCGGTGAACTCGGTCACCGGCTTGAATTGCGCCCCGAGGGATTCCAGATACCCCTGTTTGTGGCGGATGCCGATTTCCCGGCATTGGCCGTCTTTAAACCAGTAGCGGTCGACAAAACCGTCCGGATGCATGTAGACGTCGGTCTTGCCGCTCATCAGCAGGGCATCGGCCAGCCCGGAGGTGTGATCGTAGTGGCCGTGGCTGATGACAATCCCGTCGAGCTGGCTCAAATCAACGTCCAGGACGCGGCTGTTATTGATCAGGCCCAGCCCCTGGCCGGTATCGAGCAGCAGACGATGGGAGCCTGCAGTGATATGCACGGCCCAGCCGTGCTCCCCGATCAGCCCATGGGGTACGGCAACGGAATTTTCGCAAAGAACGGTTAGTTGGCATTGCATAGGCGTCTCCTTCGAGTTGGGATGAACGTTGGTGCTCCATATCGATGTCGGAATCACCGGGTTAAACCAGCGTCGCCATCACCTGATTGGCCAAGGGCAGCCCTTTGGGGGTGAGCGCCAGCCGACCGGCGCGGATCGTCACCAGTTGCTGGGCAAGCAGCGGGTCCAGGGTGGTGTTGTAATAGGTCGGCAGGTCGATACCGAAGCGATGGTTTAGTTCGTCAATCGAGACCCCGGCCAGCAGCCGCAGCCCCATGATCACGGTCTCGCGGAACCTGGTTTCCGAATCCAGTTGTTCGACCTCCTGGCACACATCCCTTCCCTCGGCCAGGCAGCTGCAGTAGGCGGCAAGGTCTGCGACCGTCGCCCGCCGCTGCCCGCCGAAGGCCGAGACCGCGCCGGGGCCGAGGCCCAGGTAGCAGCGGTTGTCCCAGTACGTGAGATTATGTCGGCATTGCCGTCCGGCAACCGCATAGTTGGAAATCTCATAGCGGGCGAGGGGGCTGCGGCCGATGGCAGTGTCGATGGCGGCCATCATGGCCAGGATCGTATCTTCGACGGGCAGGTTCATTTGCCCCTGCTGCGCCTGCTTGAAAAAGGGGGTGCTCTCCTCGACAGTCAACTCATACAGGGATAAATGTTCGGGGGCAATGGCCAGGGCCCGCTCCAGGGTCTCCTGCCAGCTGGGAACGGTCTGTCCCGGCAGGCCGTACATCAGGTCAAAGCTGAGATTGTCGAAACCGGCCGATCGGGCCGCGTTGATGGTTGCCAGGGCCTCGCCGCTGGTGTGGATACGGCCGAGTCGGCGCAGCTCCCGGTCATCGAGGGACTGCACCCCGATGGAGAGGCGATTGAACCCAGCCCGGCGCAACTGGTGCAGCCCGGTGGCATCGATGGTGCCGGGATTGACCTCAATGGTGATTTCCGGGGTCTCCCCGGCAAACGTGAACAAGGTGCGGCAGTCGGCGAGCAGCATGGCCAGCACCGCAACCGGCAGGGTCGAGGGGGTGCCGCCACCGAAAAAGATGGTGGAGAAAGACAGGTTCCGGACATCGGGACCCCGGGCCAGTTGCCGCATCTGCAGGCGGACCGACTCGATATAGCGCCGGATGTCTTCCGCCTGCGGGACTAAGGAGTAAAAACTGCAATAGGCACATTTTTTTTGGCAAAAAGGGACGTGCAGGTAGAGCCCGGCCCGGGCGGCAAGATCCATCATCCGGCCCGTTCGAGGATCCGGCGGCAGTCGTCGCGGATCCGGGCCATCTGGCCGCTGTCGGCGAAGCTGTACACCTGATCACCCCCGCCGATGATCAGATGATCGAGCAGACTGATATGCATGAACGAGCAGATCAGGTGGAGCGAGCGGGTCAGTTCTTCGTCCTGGCGGGAGGGGGTCAGGGAGCCGGAGGGGTGGTTATGGGCGATCACCAGGCCGCTGGCATTGCGGGCCAGCGCAGCCTTGACCAGTTCCCGCGGATAGACGGTGTTGACCGTGACCGTACCCTCGGCCACCACCGCGGAATCGATGATGCCGTGGGCGGCGTCGAGGAAGACCACGGTCAGCACCTCATGCTGCAGCCCCCGCATGGTGTGGAGGAGGTAATCGGCCACCTCGCGGGAGCTGTTGATGTAGGTTTTACCGACGATCCGCTGACGGAGGTAGCGGCGGGCCACGCCCTGGATGAACTGGAGGGCGAAGATGTTCTTCGGGCCGATGCCCTTTACCTGCTGCAGCTGCACCGGCGCGGCATCGAGCACTGCCGGCAGGGTCTTGAACTGGGCCAGCGCCGCGCGGGCGGCCGCCTTGCAGTCGGAGCGGGGCGTGCCGAAGGTGAGCAGCAGTTCGATGACCTCGCTGTCGGTAAACGCCTCGATCCCCTGTTCCAGGAACTTATCGCGGAGCCGCTGCCGATGGCCCGCGCCTTGCTGCTGCCACTCGTCCTTGTCCACGGCCGCCGGCGCTTACCCGCCCAATTCCTGGAGGAACAATTTGTTGGCCAGTTGCGGATTGGCCTGGCCCTTGGTCCGCTGCATCAATTGGCCGACGAAAAAGCCAATCACCTTGGTTTTGCCCTCGCGGTACTGCTGCAGCTGCTCGGGATTGGCGGCAATAATCTCTCGTACTATCGCAACCAGTTCCCCCTCGTTGCTCATCTGTACCAGCCCCTTGGCCTTGACGATCTCCTCGGGGTCGGTGCCCGAGGCCAGCATCTCGACAAAGACCGATTTGGCGATCTTGCCCGAGATCTTGCCCTCTTCGGTCAGCAGCAGCAGCCGGGCCAGCTGGGCCGGTCGGACCGGGCACTCGCCGATCCGCTCCGGACCGAAGTCACGCAGCAGCTCGGTACCGATGAAATTACTGAGTTTTTTGGCGTTGCCGAACTCGCGGTAGGCGGCCTCGAAATAATCGGCCAGCTCCCGGGAGGCGGTCAGGATTTCGGCATCGTAGTCGGTCAGTTCGAAATCGCGACTAAAGCGCAACCGCCGCTTGTCGGGCAGTTCCGGCAATTGCTGACGCAGCGTCTCGATCCAAGCCTCGTCCAGCACCACCGGGATAAGATCCGGGTCGGGAAAGTAGCGGTAATCGTGGGCTTCTTCCTTGCCGCGCATGGACTCGGTGCGGTTTTTGTCCGGATCCCATAGCAGGGTCTGTTGGATCACCGTGCCGCCTTCCAGGAGCAGGTCGCGCTGCCGTCTGATTTCGTAGTCCAGGGCCAACTGGACATTGCGAAACGAGTTCATATTCTTGAGTTCCGTGCGGGTGCCCAGTTTCTCCTGCCCACGGGGCCGCAACGAGATGTTGGCGTCGCAGCGGAAACTGCCCTCCTGCATGTTGCCGTCGCAGATGTCGAGATAGCGGACAATGGCGTGCAGCTTTTTCAGGTACGCCACCGCTTCCTCCGGCGAACGGAGGTCCGGTTCGCTGACAATTTCCAGCAGCGGGGTGCCGGCGCGGTTGAGGTCGACATAACTCAGCGGTTCACGCTCGTCGTGCATCAGCTTACCGGCATCTTCCTCCATGTGGATGCGGGTGATGCCGATGGTCTTGTGCTGCCCGTCCACCTCGATGTCGATCCGGCCATGTTCGCAGATAGGCAGGTCGAACTGGGAAATCTGATACCCTTTGGGCAGGTCGGGATAGAAATAGTTCTTGCGGGCGAACCGATTATCCCGGTTCAGGGTGCAATCGGTGGCCAGCCCCAGCTTGATGGCCGATTCGACCACCTTGCGGTTGAGCACCGGCAGCGAGCCCGGCATCCCCAGACAGACCGGACAGGTATGGGTGTTGGGCGGCGCGCCGAAGGAAGTGGAGCAGCCGCAGAAAATCTTACTTTTGGTGTTCATCTGGGCGTGGATTTCCAGCCCGATCACGGTTTCAAATTCCATAAATGCAGCGATACAGGTAAGGGTTAGCTCTGGTGGGTGCCGGATTCGATCCAGGCGCGAATCTTGACCAGTTCCTCGTTCCAGAGACGCGAGGCCCTGATATTGATATACATCCGGAACAGATCGCCCACCAGATGGGTCAATTGTTCAAACAGTCCGATCCGCTCGAGGATGCGCCCCTCCATGCTCTCGGCGTTCTTGCCCTCATCGGCGCTGTCGACGGTCTTGGGCAACCGGACATTGCGGAATTCAAAGATCGCCGCGGTCAGGGTCACGCCGAATTCATAATCGCCATACGCCAGCCGAATACGGGCCTGCTCGGGTTTCTTGGCCAGGCCGAGACCCGCCCTGGCTTCCTTCAGCTCGGTTTGCAGGCCGCGGCAGATTACCTTTTCGCTGGCATCGCCCTCGCCGTACTCAAGCAGCATGTGCTTCTCGAAAATCACCAGGACATCGCCCCGGCCGGGCACCTCCACACTGCCGCCGCGTTCTTCCGATTTAAACCACAGCCAGGCAAGAAACTCCTGGCCGAGAAACTTTTTTTCTTGAATGAGATCGACAAGATCCATGTAGTATTCCGTCTACTTGCCGGCACGGGGCCGCAAGGGTTAAATTTCCAGGGTCAGGGCATCCTGCCCGGTTCGCTTCTCAGAAGCCTCGACGCTCTTTTGAAAAATGGCCGAGGCCCGCTGTTGATACTGCTGGGCTTCTTCCGACTTGCGCTGGCTGGTGCACAACTTGGCCAGTTCCTGGAGCACCGCCGCCACACTGGGATGCTCGACACCGTGCAGGGTTTCGTTGATGACCAGCGATTTCCGGTAGCAGGCCTCGGCTTCGGCGTAGCGCCCCTGAAGACGGTAGGATTCGGCAAGATTGTTGAGACTCAAGGCCAACTGCGGATGGGTAGGCCGCAACGCCTTTTCTCGGATGCGGACCAACCGCTCGTACAGCGGCACCGCCTGTTTCTCCATCTCCAGTTCCATGCACAGGGCGGCCAGCTTGTCCAGGATGTTCGCCAGGGCGGGGTGCTCGGCGCCCCGTTTCTGCTCGAGGATGACCAGCGATTTTTTATACACCGAGACTGCCTTATCGTACTCACCCAGCGTTTCCTGCAATTCGCCGATCTGATACCAGCTGGTGGCCATCTCGGGATGATCCTGCCCAAGCTGTTGGGCCAGCACGGTCATCGACTCCTTATAGAGCGGGCCGGCCTTCTGGTACTGGCCGCTGAGGACATAGGTATACGCCAGTTCCCGCTGGGCCAGGGCCTGCTCCACCGGATCCCGGTCCTTTTGCACTCCGGACAACTTGACAAAGGTCTCAAGCCACGGCAAGGCCTCTTGGTATCGGTAGAGACTGCGGGCCGCCTTGCCCGCAGCCCGGAGATATCGGGGATTAGCCGCCTCCAGTTCCACGGCCCGCCGATACAGCTCCAGAGCTTTCAGCAGATCAACCCGGCATTCGGCCAACTGGCCTCCATGAAAAGCGGCCTGTGCGGCAAAAGAATGCCGGGAACCGCTCAACTCCGTCAAAAAATCTTCCGCGGCCTGCGGCTCCCCGCCTTGCAGCTGCTCCCTGACCGTTGCCAACCGGGCTTGGTCGTCGACCTGCAACGTTTCCAGGGCGACCAGAATCTGCTGATAACAGGTCGTCTCTTCGAGGTAACTGTCGGCCAGCAAGGCCAGTTTGTCATTCATCATGACCAGTTCGCGCTGCAACTGATCACGCTTTTGGTCATCCCGACGCCCAATGGCCCGGGCCAACACGGCGCGTTGTTTTTCCTCCAGCGCGTTGAGCCGTACCGCATAGGCCTCCAGGGTCAATCCGACCCGGGGAACGCCGACCGTGACGTCTTCCTCCATCGGCACAGCAGCATCGACGACCGGCGCGGGTTCCACAGGGTGGGTTGTGATGGCCTCCTCAAATGCAGGAACAACCGCCCCAAACTCTTCCGGCTCGGCGGCGGTTTCGCCAACCGGCTCCATCAGTGCTTCCGCCGGCATCGCCGCCACCTCTTCGAGCTCGGCAACCGTCAGCTCTTCCGGGATGGCAACCTGCGAGGATTCTTCTTCCAGGAAAACAACCACTTCTTCGGCAGGCTCAACCTCTTGGGTCAAAAGAGAATTTTCTTCGACCGGCGGAACGACTTCTTCCAACTCGGCGGCGGCTTCCCCAACCGGTTCCATCAATTCTTCCGCCGGAATCACCGCCGCCTCTTCGGACTCGGCAACCATCAGTGCTTCAGCGGTGGCCGCCGGGGAGGGTTCTTTTTCCGAAACGAGTACCTCTGAGGCCACCGGCACCAGCGGTGTTTCCGCCGGAGCGGCTGGTTCCTCTCCGGGCAACGGTTCCGTTGCCGGCGTCGTGGTATCCGCCGGAGCAATGGCTTCGATCCGTGGAGACTCGTGCTGCGAAGTACGTCTTTTCAGCAGCAGCACAGCGATAATCAAGGCCGCCACCACTATAAGCGCAAGTACCGGGCCGTTCATTTTCCCTCCATCGTTTTCAGCTTGAGGATACTCCGATCACATCATTACAACAGCACCGCGGGACGCATCTCTTCGTATCGTTCCAGAGCCTCGCCCTCGGCCAGATGCAAACCGGCGAGCCAGGGGATTTGCAGAATCAGCGACAGCTTAAAAGTTTCTTTAAACAAATCCTCCAGCAAGGCCATCGCCTTTTTACCGGTGGAAAAGAACAGCAGGGTATTGTCGGCAAGATTCCAGCACAGGTCATAGGTCGAGGGAATTGCCGGAGATTTACGGATCAGTTCGGTGCGGATGCGCTCTTTAATCTCCAGACGAACCGACCGGCTGAGCCGAGGCACCTGCTTTTCCCGCTTGACCCGCTCTTCTTCTTTCATCACAAATTTTTTAAGCACGGAAGGATTCACCTTCCGTTCGTCGATCCGCATAGTCAGGGCGACGTAATCGCCGGCGGCATAGGAACTGTAGGCAAAACCGGCGTCGAACATGTCGGCCACCGAGACCCAGCCGATGGAATATTCGTCAAGGGTGTCGTCAATATCCTTAAAACTCTGCGCCGCGACCCGCTCGGCGACAAAATCCCAAAAAGATTCAGGAAGTTCCCCGACAACCGAAAAACGCGTCAACGACGCCGAACCAGTCAATAACCCCATAATTCCCTACAGTAGCATAATTTCAGCGAAAGGATACATCCTCCGCACAAAGAACAAATAGACGTAGATTGTAGTAGCAAACCTGCTCACAGACCACAAGGAAATTAGCATGGCCGAACTGGGGGGCGGAGGGAAAGCTGGGGCGGACCGAATAATTATAGTTTCCAATTAATATTTTTCATTGACACCAGTATGGGAAATTAGTAGAGAGAGGCTCTCGAAGTCAAAGGGTCGTTAACTCAGCCGGTAGAGTATCTGCCTTTTAAGCAGAGAGTCGCGCGTTCGAATCGCGCACGACCCACCAAGTCAGTATTTGGACTTGTCCCCATCGTCTAGTCTGGTCCAGGACACCGGCCTTTCACGCCGGCAACACCGGTTCAAATCCGGTTGGGGACGCCACATAGCAACAGGGTGTCAGCTCATCAGAGCTGACACCCTGTTTTTGTTTTGGGGTCCTCGTGAGGGCCTCATGGGGGCCTTCTTGCTGAAAAAAAATTTTGCCGGCGCGACGGCCTTGGGAGCAGGCAGCCCAGTCAAGCGGCGTCTTTCAGTTTCTCGGCAATCCAAACCTTCACCAGTGCCTGCCGGGTGATCCCGAGGCGCTTAGCCTGTTTATCGAGACCTTCCACAACCCAGGCTGGAAAGTCAATATTCACCCGGCGACTCTCCTGATTAACCCGGCGAGCCCTGGAGAAATCAAGATCGTTGGTTAAATCTTCACCGGCTTCAAATTTTTCATCAAACTCCTGTGCTTTCATAATACTTCACCTCTTTTTCACGTGACCGACGTACAGAAATAATCCGGACGATATCATCACGGTACGTAATAACCGCTGACCAATGTTTCGTTCCGATCCTGCCTATCACAAGGCAACGGCCTTCATCTTCAACGGTCTTGGCCGGGATCTCAAGCAGATCCCAATCATCCCACAGCAACATTGCCTCAACAAAATCTATTCCGTGTTTCTGTTTGTTGGTCGCGCTTTTCTGGGGGTCGTATTCAAATCTCATGTTTTTATGGTATATTTTTTATACTATTTTGCAACGAAAACCCTTCTTCTATCCCGTAGAAAAGCGTGGAACAAAACAATAATTTTTCCAATTCCAGCTGGATCCGGACACAAGCCTGATGTACTTTTGGTGTACTTTTCAGAAAATAATTAAAGTTACGCGGGGAATATTACGGCGTCCAACTCATCGTAATATCAACAAAAGGTTTTCCAGGGCCCCTTTTTACCGGCCTTCCACGCCGGCAACACCGGTTCAAATCCGGTTGGGGACGCCACATAGCAACAGGGTGTCAGCTCATCAGGGCTGACACCCTGTTTTTG
>CAIMMA010000347.1 GCA_903842475.1 uncultured bacterium | reverse complement strand
GGGGCGGAAATTTTCCACCACCACGTCGGTGCGGGCGATCATGCACCGGGCTAAAGCCAGATCAGCGGGATCCTTGAGGTTGAGGGCGATGCTTTGCTTGCCGCGATTGACGAAATCAAAATAGACGGAATCGCCTTCCGGGTAGAATGGTCCGAAGGCCCGGCTGTCGTCGCCAGTGTTCGGGGGTTCGATTTTGATCACCCGCGCCCCATGATCAGCCAGCATCATGGTGCAGAACGGGCCGCTTAGGACGTGAGTGAAGTCGATAACGGTGAGTCCGGCCAGTGGTTTGGTCGTGTCGCCAGTCTGCATGACAATCCCTTTTCTGATGGAGTGGATGATGAATGGATGACGGGTTGCGGAGCCATCCCAAAATGATGACGTGAAGCATTTTACATAGCGGCGGGTTGCCGGTCATCCCTGACGGGCGGCAACCCGCCATTGATTGTTTTCGCCCGGAGCTTGATCCGCCAATGACCCTGAACAAAGAAACCCTCGTCACCGGCATCGTCCTGGCCACAGTGCTGGCCTTTGCCGCCGTCTGGTTATTCATGCCCACCGGTTTGCGTCCTGCCCCACCGCTGGTCGGACAAACTCTCGATGGTCGCACCCTGACTCTGGAGCAGTTGCGCGGCAAGCCGGTACTAGTGACCTTCTGGGCGACTACCTGCCCGTCCTGCGTCGAAGAAATGCCCCATCTGGCCGAGCTTTACCGGGATTTGCATCCGAAAGGGCTGGAAATTATCGGGGTGGCGATGAGTTACGACCCGCCGGATCAGGTGCGGGCGATGGTGAAACAGCGGCAGCTTCCCTACCCGGTCATACTGGATATTCAATCACGGATTGCCCATGAATTTGACCGGGTCCAGTTGACGCCCACCACGGTGCTGATTTCACCAGAAGGCCGGATCGTGCAATACCGGTTGGGCTTTCTGGATATGCCAAAACTGCGTCAGACCCTTCAGGAGATGCTGTAACCGGGCAATAAAAAACCCCTTTTCCGGCCAAATCGGAAAGGGGCTGGATTAAGAAGATTTTGCTGATTCAGGCTGATTCAGTTAAAACAGGCATTGGCCCGATCCAAGCACTCGCAGGCTTGATCCAGATCGGAGTGGCAGCGCATCACCCAGGCATCGCCCCAAAAGAAATGGCAACTGGTTTCGGCCCGCAGCACTCGCCACCGCGCTTCTTCCAATAATCCCAGCAGTTCCGGATTGCGCGAGCCAATGTGAGTCGCATTATGCAGAGAACCTTGCACCGCCTGACTGACTTCGCCCACCCGGGTCAAGGCATCTTTCTGCGCCGCCGAACCCGACCATTGCACAAAATCATGGCCGTTATGCCAGCCGGTATTCCACGCCCCCGGACCTACCGTGACTTCGCCGGTCGCGCCAAACTGGTTCAGATAATCCTTAATAAAGGTCGGCTGGATCGCACTGTCGCCGCTCCGCGCTTTTGCCATCAGCGGCCGGTAAAACACATCCCAGAAGTTGCTGCCGGGCGTGATATTGCGGAACCAGCCG
>CAIMMA010000346.1 GCA_903842475.1 uncultured bacterium | reverse complement strand
GGAGTCGAGATACCTGGAAATCGTCGCAGGGGTCGTCTCCCAGCTCGCAGTGCCGCTGATCAGTGAAAAGCGGGTATTGGGGGTGTTGAATATCGACAGCCGCAGCCGGGCCGCTTTTTGCGAAGACGATCTCAAGCTGCTGCTGATCTTTGCCGGCCATACCGCCAGCCTGATCAAGAATGTGCGGTTGTATGGCCAGGTGATGACCGAACGGAATTTCAGGGAAGATATCCTCGAAAGTTCACCCAACAGCGTGGTTTCCATTAATTTGAAAAAGGAGATTTCCTCGATCAACCGGCGCACCGAAGAAATTTTCCATTTGCAGCGCAGCCAGGTGCTGGGCCGAAAGGCCGCGGAAATCTTCGAGGCCGATATCAACCGGATCATCGATCTGGCCCTTGATCAGCATACCGTGGCGGACTATCAGGAGATCAAGAAGCCCGCCAGGGACGGCAGCACGATCACCCTGGGGATCACCTCCTCCCTGCTCAAAAATCACCAGCGCAACCTGATCGGCGCAATGGTCATTATCCGGGATCTGACCGAGGAGAAAAAAACCGAAGCCCTGATCAGGAGGATGGACCGGTTGAGTTCGCTGGGGCAGTTGTCCGCCGGTATTGCCCATGAAATCAGGAATCCGCTCACCAGCATCAATTTCAATGTCCAGCTGCTGGCCAAAAAATTGGTCATGACCGAGGCGGCCCGGAATTTGATCGACGACACCCAGGAAGGCATTGACCGCATCCGCATCCTGGTGAAAGGGATGCTCGATTTTGCCAAACCCTCGAGGCCGTGCCTGAAAAACGATTCCATCGTTCGCGTTTTAAAGGATTCCATCGCCCTGCTGGACTCGCAGCTTAAGAAAAACAAGGTGGTGGTCGTTCTCGACATGGACGATTCTCTGCCGGAGGTTGTCCTCGACGCCCATCAGATTCAACAGGTGTTCGTCAATTTATTGCTCAACGGCATGGAGGCCATGGCCGAGGGCGGCTGTATCAGTGTTACGGGCCGGATCGAGAAGGACGCAGGCACTGATCGCGATCGATTGCTCCTGCTTTTTACCGACCATGGTCAGGGCATTTCGCGGGAGGATCTCCCGCAAATTTTCAATCCCTTCTTTACGACCAAAGCCGATGGCACCGGGTTGGGGCTGCCCATCGTGCACAAGATTCTGGAGCAGCACAACGCTCTCGTGGACGTCCGCAGCGAAGAGGGGCAGGGCACTACCTTTCTTTTGAGATTTCCAATGCATCGGTCCGAGGAAAAGAGATGTATCGATACAAGATTCTGATTGTCGATGATGACCGTCTGCTGCAAAATTCCCTGAAGAATATCCTTTCGGAACGCTACGATCCCTTGATCGCCGGGAGCGGGGAAGAGGCCTTGCGGATGCTCCGAAAACACCCGATAGATCTGGTGCTGTTGGATATCCGGCTGCCGGGCATGGACGGCATCGCCACCCTGGAGCAGATTAAGGCGATCGGGAAAAACCTCCTGGTGATCATGATGACCGCCTATGAGGACATTAAAACGGTGATCACCTCCATGAAGATGGGCGCCCATGATTATCTGGTCAAACCTTTAGAAATCGAGATGTTCGAGCTGGTGATCGAAAAGGCCCTGGCCACCCTGCGGTTGCAGAAAGAGGTGGAGGAACTGCGCCGTTATTATAGCGAAAAATTCCATATCGATACCATTGTCGGCGAGAGCGACGGGATGAAAAAGGTGATCGAATTCGCCGACAAGGTGGCCAAGGGCTACGACACCACCGTGCTGATCGAGGGGGAGAGCGGAGTGGGCAAGGAGGTCGTCGCCCGGATGATCCATCACCGCAGCAGCCGTTTCGACAAGCCCTTCGTGGGCATCAATTGCGGTGCGATCAGCAAAGAGCTGCTGGAAAGCGAGCTGTTCGGCTATGGCAAGGGCGCCTTCACCGGCGGACTTCAGGACGGCAAAAAAGGTAAAATCGAAACGGCGGACAGCGGCACCCTGCTGCTCGACGAGATCAGCGAACTCCAGCCCTCGGCCCAGGTGAAACTGCTCCGTTTTCTGGAGGAGCGGGAGTTCTATCCGGTCGGATCCACCCAGAAAAAGAAGGTGGATGTCCGGATCATCGCCGCCACCAACAAGAGCCTGGCGGTGCAGGTGCAGGCGGGCGCTTTCCGCGAAGACCTCTATTACCGGCTCAATGTCGCCCGGGTGGTCATCCCGCCGTTGATCGAGCGAAAAGCGGACATCATCCCGCTCACCCTGTTTTTCATGCATAAATTCAATCAAAAATTCAGCAAAAATTTTGGCGGGATCTCCAGCGAGGCGCGGAAAATGCTGGTGCAGTATTCCTGGAGAGGCAATATTCGGGAACTGAAAAATGCGGTCGAACGCGTCGTTCTGATGGAAGACGGGGAGACGATCGAGCCCGCGCATCTGGCTTTCCTGGCCTATCCCTACCATGCCGCCGACCAGCAGGCAGACCTTGGCATCAAAATTCCCCCCGATGGTTTGAATCTGGAAGATCTAATCCGCCGACTGATTATCCAGGCCCTGGAGTTAAGCGGCGATAACCGGACGCGGGCCGCCAAATTGCTTGGCATCTCCAGGCCCACCTTGATTTACCGCATCGAAAAGCATGGCATCAAGGTTTGATCGGTACTTGACGCGATGCCTTGACGCAGCCGTCTGTTTCGTCCGGAGCGGATTGGCGGCGTGGGGATATCCTGTGGCGGTGAAGCATTTGCTTCAATTTTCCTAACATCCCGTTGGTTGGTTCTTTTCAAGGTGCTTCTGTTCGGATTGCATCGCCTCTAAGGCATAAAGATGCAGCATTTGCTGCATCGATGGCTGCCCCCTCTTGCTCGCTTAATTTTTTTATCGCTCTTTCAGGCTGTTAACAGGCTGCTGCAGACTGGTATGGCACATGCACTGATGAGAATTCAGAGTCTGGATGCAACCATCCACGGCTGGATGTTTCCCTGGCCCGACACCCCTGGCTGGTATATTTTCCCAGGTGACCGGCAAAGGGGGCAACAGCTGCTCCGGGCATCTGCCAGAGAAAGAAGCCTATGAAATACAAGACGATTCTTTTTAAAAAAGATAATGGCTTGGCCACTATTACCCTGCATCGGCCCGAGACCTTGAATGCCTTGAACCGTCAGGCGTTCAGTGAGCTGCAGCAGGTGCTCGCCGAGATTGAAAAGGATGATGCTGTCAAGGTCGTGATTCTCACCGGTGGCGACAAGTGTTTCGCCGCCGGAGTCGATCTCAGGGAGATCGACGAAATCGCCTCCCCGGCTGAGGCCCGACGGTTTCTGAAAGAGGCCAATCGGGTGTTCGACGCCATGGAGGAATTGGAAAAACCGATCATCGCCGCGATCAGCGGCCTGGCCCTGGGGGGCGGCTGCGCCCTGGCCCTGGCTTGCGATCTGCGGATAGCCGCCGATAACGCCACCTTCGGCCAACCGGAAATAAAGATCGGGGTGATTGCCGGTGGGGGGGGGACCCAGAGGCTGCCGCGGATCATCGGTGTCACCAAGGCCAAGGAACTGCTCTTTACCGGCGATTACATCGATGCGGGCGAGGCCTATCGGATCGGTTTGCTGAACAAGGTGGTGGCCCCGGCAGCGCTGGTTGACGAGACTAGGGCCATGGCCTTGAAAATTGCCCATCAGCCGCACCTTGCCCTGCAGGCGACCAAGCTGGCCATCAACGCGGGGCAAAGCATGGACACAAGAACGGCAATGGCCTATGAGGCGCGCTGCTTTGAACTCCTCTTTGCCAGCGAAGATCGGCGGGAAGGCGTGCGGGCCTACATGGAAAAGCGCAAGCCGGTATTTACGGACCGGTGACACCGCTGCGGTGAGTCTTTTATGACGCCCACCGCCTTGAAAGGCCAGGCTGTCCTGGAACTATGTGACCTTAAGGATGGAGCGTCGGTAAACAGACCCCCCTCTGCGAACCACGCCGGCGCTTCCATCCATTTATCAATACGTATTTGAAGTCAGGAAGAGGAACGGATTATGCGAGAAGCAGTCATTGTCAGTGCGGTGCGGACTCCGCTGGGCAGTTTTAACGGCACCCTGGCCACCATGGGCGCCACTAAATTGGGCGCCATTGTCATTGAAGAGG
This sequence comes from uncultured bacterium, assembly GCA_903842475.1. Lineage (GTDB taxonomy): Bacteria > Desulfobacterota > Desulfobulbia > Desulfobulbales > Desulfobulbaceae > Desulfobulbus. The sequence goes on along the minus strand of CAIMMA010000346.1, from coordinate 3,477 downwards.
CCATCCGTCGGGCCGGGATCGCCAAGGAAGCGGTCAATGAAACCATCATGGGCCTGGTGCTGCCCTGCGGCTATGGCCAGAACCCGGCCAAGCAGGCCGCGGTTTTGGCCGGGATGCCCTGGGAGGTCGAGTGTGTCACCATCAACAAGGTCTGTGGTTCCGGGTTGAAGGCGGTGATGCTGGCGGCCCAGGCCATCCAGACCGGCGATGCCGAGGTGGTGGTGGCCGGGGGCATGGAAAATATGAGCATGGCCCCCTATTTCCTCAAAAAAGCCCGCTTCGGTTTCCGCATGGGCGACGGCACCCTCCACGACCATATGCTCCATGACGGCTTGTGGGATATCGTCAACGACTTCCACATGGGCATTTCCAACGAACTTTGCTCCGAGCGTTTCAACGTCACCCGGGAGGCCCAGGACCGCTATGCCGCCGAGAGCTACCGCCGGGCGCTGGCGGCCCAGGCAGCCGGCAAGTTCGAGGAGGAAATTGTTTCCGTGGAAATCCCGCAGCGCAAGGGCGACCCCCAAATTTTCTGGCAGGACGAGTGCTTCCAGGAAACCAGCTATGAGCTTCTGGCCAAAATGAAACCGGCCTTCAAGCCGGGCGGCGTCACCACCGCCGGCAATGCTTCGATCATCAGCGACGGCGCGAGCGCGGTGGTGGTGATGAGCCGGGAAAAGGCCGAGGCCCTGGGCTGCACCATCCTGGCGACCATCGGCGCCCAGGCTTCCTACGGCATTGACATGAAATACGTGCTGGTCGCCCCCATCTGGGCGGTGCCCAAATGTCTGGAAAAGGAAGGGATCGGCACGGACGACATCGACCTCTACGAGATCAACGAGGCCTTCAGCGGTTCCACCGTGGCGGCGCTCAACGAACTCAAGCTCGATCCGGCCAAAGTCAACGTCAACGGCGGCAGCGTCGCCCTTGGCCATCCCATCGGCGCCAGCGGCTGCCGGCTGCTGGTGACCCTGCTCCATGAGATGGTGCGCCAGGACAAGAAGCGGGGGCTGGTGAGTCTGTGTCTGGGCGGCGGCGAGGCTGTGGCTATGATTGTTAAACGGTAAGCTCAGAAGAAAAAGAATACTAAAAACGCAGGCGGCTGAAAACCATTTAAAAACCGGAAGGCTGAACGACTGCAGGGCAACCATCGGGGCAGGGAGGTGAAGAGTGCGCCTGCCCCGATCGCTGTCTGCACCGGCAACACTGCCAACATTTGCCAACAGGGGGAGGGCCATCAGCGACGGCAGGCTCGGGGGACGAGAAAGCCCTGCCGCCCAATAACAGGAAGAGCAGAAGCGCATCAATATCTTTTATATTTTAAAGGAGGAACACCGTATGGCAGTGGGCGCATTAAAACCACGTTGGGGCCAACCCCTTACCGGCATTATCTCGTTTGGTGTCTTTTTTGTGATTGCCTGGATCACCTGGTTTCTATTCAGTGATCCGCGCGGGCCGATCGGTTGGTTTCCGTATCCCTTCGTCATGTATCTGGCCATGATGATTCTTGTTGGTCTCTGGCAGCATATGTTTCTCGGAGACTGGCCGTTTCAGAATATCAAACAACCCCTGCGTGGCGTCGTCCTGACCATTGCCAATCTGGTCATCGTCTGGTTTGTCATTGATGTCATCTTTTACCGGATTCTCGGTATTGGGTTCAATTTTCTCAGTTACTACGGATTGGAAGCGGCCAACCTGGCCAATAAGCTGCCCAAGGTGGCGGCGGCTGGGGCTACCGGTCAACTGGCCCGGGTGGCGGTGGTCTGTTTTGTCCTTATCGGGTTCTATACCTATCCGGTGTTCACCATCTTTTTCGGCAAATGGCCGCACATGCCCTCCGACCTCAAGCAACCGGCCAAAGGGCTGGCTGAAATCGGTTGGGCTTCCACGGTCACCCTTTTTTGTTACGCCGTCCTTATTGCCCCGTTTTTTGGCGTGCTCTTTCCCGGCGCGGTCCTCAATCCTTCCTGGTGGACGGCTATTGCCGGCACCTCCCATGTCCATTGGGTGTTCGGCTGGTGGGAATGGGCGATCGTCATCCTGTTCATGACCCCCAATGTCTGGCGGATGAAACCCTGGAGCGCCATTACCCTGCCGCAGCCCTGGAAAGGCATCGTTTCGGTTATCATTTCCATGGTCGGCGGGTATGTGCTGGCGATTATCTGTCGCCAGATCGTGCCCATGTGGGTGCCGGCCGAAACCTTCAAGCATCTCGAGGCGGCCAAGGGCGCTGCCGAGGTGCAGCGTTTTCTCTGGCTGCATTCGGCTGAAATCGCCGGTTTCACGCTTATTCCGTTTCTTATCTGGCACCATTATTTTGACGATATGGCGCCGGGTGCCAATGTCGACAGCTGGTCCGGTTTCTTTTTTCGCACCGTTGGCGTCTTGGTTTTTGCCGCGATCAGTTATTGGCTGTTCTACTACGGCAACTTCGGCCATTGGGCGCTCGGCAACCATCACATGACCGCCTTGGCGGAGCGGTTCTCCCATGGCGAGAGTCTGATCTGGAATTTCTGGTGGATCATTCCTCTGCTCTGGAACGAATGGTTCTTCCATAAATGGCCTTTTTATGTGCATGACGAACACTAAGGCACCTATTGCTTAGTTTGAGATCTCTCCCTGCGGTCGAGATGGCAACAATGCAGCAGTACGGGAGGACGGCCATTCTGAAAAAGACGTTTTGGCTGTCCTTTCGACCAAAGGGAGAAATCTCCGCATTTACAATGACAATAAAGGAGTACTACGCATGGATTTAGATTTAACCGAAGAACAAAAATTGATCCAGGATACGGCCCGCGATTTTGCTAAGGCCGAACTGGAGCCGGTCGCCGCCATGCTCGATCAGACCAAGGACCGGGAAACTTTGCTGGCCAACCTGAAAAAGCTGGCGGAGCTTGGGTTCATGGGGCTCAACGTCAAGGAAGAGTACGGCGGTTCGGAAACCGGGGTGGTGGCTTTCAGCGTGGCCATGACCGAGATTGCCCGGGTCTGCGCCTCCACGGCGGTGACGGTTTCGGTCAATAATATGGTCTGCGAGGTCATCCAGGCAATCGGCACCGAGGAGCAGAAAAATAAGTATATTCCCAAAATATGCTCCGGCGAGTATCCGGCCGGCAGTTTCGGCCTCACCGAAAACTGCGCCGGTTCGGACCCCTCGGGGATGTGCACCACCGCGGTCAGGGATGGCGATGACTATGTGCTCAATGGTTCGAAAATTTTCATCACCAGCGCCCCCTATGCCGGGGTTTTTGTGGTCTGGGCGGTGACCGACAAGGAAGCGCCCAAGGGGCGGGGCATCAGCTGTTTTCTGATCGAAGCCGGCACTCCGGGCCTGATCATCGGCAAGGAAGAACACAAGATGGGGCAACACGCCTCGGCTACCAACGAACTGGTCTTCGATAACTGCCGGGTGCCGGCCACCGCGCTGATGGGCAAGCTCAACGACGGATTCCGCATCGCTGTGGCCGAACTGGCCGG
>CAIMMA010000345.1 GCA_903842475.1 uncultured bacterium | reverse complement strand
CGGTCAACTGAGCCAACGGCTGCACCGGCTGATGGAGGAGCGGGATTTGTGGCAGGGCCAGCAGGCTGACCTTGGCGGTTTACTGGAAGAGCGAGGATAGAAAAGAGACGCGATTGGTACGGCGCAATCGTTTGATGAATTGGGGGTAATCGAGGCAATAGCGTTGCTGGTAGGCCGAACTGTGCTTTTGCGCCTTCTTGATGGTTTGATGCGGAATATCAGCGGGAAAGACCAGCAGGATGACGTTGCTCCGTCGTTTGACCTGCATCTGCATCACCTGCCCGCTGCTGCCTTCCCGAACCGCCTCCAGGGCCTGATGATAGAGTTGTTTATCACCATCCCAAAGGTTGACAGCCAACACCCCATCCGGGGTCAAGCGGTCGAGAATAGCTCGATATAATGCCGAATCGAACAGGGCCGGGGCCATGGCGCCGGGACCGAAAATATCGATAAAGGCGACATGGTATTGCCAAGAATCGGCGGTGCGGAGAAAGCCCTCGGCATCCTGGTTGATGATCCGCAGGGTGTCACGCTCGGGCAGCTTGAAATAGTCGTGGGCCAGGGCGATGACCTGCGCCTCCTTTTCCACCACGTCGACCTGGGCCTCGGGATGGTGGTGCAGCAGAAAATGCGGCAGGGCGCCGCCCCCCAGACCGAAGAGCAGAAATTTTTCCGGGGCGGGATGGAGCAGCAGGGCGGTGGTCATCCATTGGGTATAGGCCAGCTGCAACTCCCATGGAGCCAGCAGGTCGATACAGCTCTGCCGTTCATCGGTGCCGAAACGGAGGCTGCGGAGATTGTCTTCATCGGTGACCAGCACCGGATGCTGGCCGGTATGGCCGCTAAATACCAGCTGATGCATGGGCGGCGGGCCATAAAAGAAGGCCGCAAGGCTGCATGCGCAGCGTTGCGGCCGGGGTGGTGGCGTGATCCATCCTGCCGTTCCGGAGCGGAACAGCAGGGGTGTAGCGGCTGCGGCGACTTTCGGGGACGTCAATCACAGCGGTCAAGCTCAAGGCATCATCTCTTACTTTTCATACACGATGAAAATCAGCTGCAGCCTTTGAGCCCTCAGCCACCGCTCTTGGCAGGCGCCTGCTGTTTTTCGGCGTCGGCGGCACTGCCGGCAATGGCGGAGCGATTGATTTTAATCCGGACATTTTCAGCAATCTCCAGGGTGGCCACCGTTTCGGTCAGACCGACGATCTGGCCGTGGATGCCGCCGCCGGTGATGATTTTGTCACCTTTTTTCAGGTTGGTCAAATAAACCTGATGCTCCTTGGCCTTTTTCTGCTGCGGCCGGATGAGGAGAAAATAGAAAACGATGAAAATAAGAACGAGCGGGACAAATTGGGCGATATTGGCCATAGGGCCGGCGGCCGCGGTAGCATCTGCGGCCCATGCAACTCCAGTCATGTAACAATCCTCCAGTTATTCATTAGTGTTCGGCAAACGATGTAACGTCCGTTGTTCATAAAAATTGCGGCGAAAGTCCAGAAAACGGTCGGCCTCGATGGCGCTGCGCATCCCGGCCATCAGCGAGCAATAGTAGTGCAAATTATGGATGCTGTTCAGCTGATAAGCGAGAATTTCGCGGCACTGAAACAGATGCCGCAGATAGGCTCGCGAATAGTTGCGGCAGGTGTAGCAGCTGCAGGCTTCGTCCAGCGGACGCTGGTCGTACTGATAACAGGCGTTTTTTATAACAAGTCTGCCCTGCGAAGTAAAGAGCATTCCGTTGCGGGCGTTGCGGGTGGGCATGACGCAGTCGAACATATCCACCCCGTGGAAGACCCCTTCCACCAAGTCTTCCGGCGTCCCGACCCCCATGAGGTAGCGGGCGTGGGTGGCGGGCAGATGCGGGGCCGAGGCCGCCAGCATCTCGTACATCAGTTCCTTGGGCTCGCCCACCGACAGGCCGCCCAGGGCATAGCCGTCGAATCCGATCTCGACCAGCTGCTCGATGGCCTCCCGCCGCATGTCCGGATACATGCCGCCCTGGACAATGCCAAAGAGGTGCTGGCCAGTGGTGGTCTGCGCCTCCCGGCAACGCCTGGCCCAGCGGGCGGTCAGCGCCGTGGCCTTGGCCGCCTCGTCGCGGGTCGCCGGATAGGGGATGCAGGTATCCAGGACCATCATGATATCGGAGCCCAACGCCTCCTGCACCGCCACGGCATCTTCGGGGCTGAGGAACAGGCGGGCGCCGTCGAGATGCGAGCGGAAGGCAGCGCCCTCTTCGGTGATCTTGGCCAGATCCTGCAGGCTGAAAATCTGAAAACCGCCGCTGTCGGTGAGGATCGGTCCATCCCAGTGCATGAACCGGTGCAGTCCGCCAAAACTGCGGATCAGTTCATGACCGGGACGGATGTAGAGATGATAGGTGTTGCCAAGGATGATCTGCGCCCCGACCTCGACCAGATTTTCCGGGGTCATGGCCTTGACCGTGCCCAGGGTGCCCACCGGCATAAACACCGGGGTCCGGACCACGCCGTGCAAGGTGGCGACTTCGCCGCACCGGGCCTGGCATTCCGATGACCGGCAGGTAAGGGTATATGGGGAACCGTTCATGACGCAGTGGCTAACAACAGGCGGGTCGAGTTATTCAACGCCAAGGATGGTGACATCGAAATGGAGGACCTCCCCGGCAAGGGGATGATTAAAATCCAGTTTGGCCATGTCTTCGACCATTTCAATGACCACCCCATACAGTTCCTGGCCCTCGGGACCGACCGCGGTGAGCTGCGCGCCGATTTCCTGGGCTTCCGGGGGCAGGTGGCCCTTGGGAACTTCGATGAAGGCCTCGTCGGAAATCACCCCGTAGCCGTCCTCGGGTTGGACGCTGACCTGAAAGCTATCCCCGGCCTTTCGGCCGATCAGGGCGTTTTCCAGTCCGGGAATAATTTGGTTGCTCCCCTGGGTGAAGGTGAGCGGCTCGGTCTCGATATTACTGTCGATCATTTCGCCGTTGTCCAGGGTCAGGGTGTAGGAGATGGAAACGGTTTTGCCTGCGCTGATGGTCATGGGGTCCTCGTCTGTGAAGAGATAATTCCGGTGCGGGAGGGGTTGCGGCCGGTTGCCGTGCGAAGCCCGGAGGCGACGCGCCAGCGTTGCACAGCTATAAACCGCCTCGCCCACAATTGCAAGGCCGGCGCTGAAAGGACGCCCCATTTCAACGGTTGAATGGAGATCGGTTGACGGCTAGCCGAGGGTCTGTAGCCGCTGCTCCAGCTCGTGCTGCTGATCGCGGATCGACTGGTTCAGCCGAAACTGCTCCACGGCCCGCTGCAGATTCTGGTCGGGATGGTCGACCTTGAAATAGGTGTTGCCGAGGAGATAATCGGTGAAAAACCGCAGCCCCAGTTCAAAACTGATCAACCCGACCGCCGCCACCAGCAACTCCCGATCCTTGGTCGTGAGCAGATGCCCGGCCCGGGCCAGGTACCCGGCCATCATGGCCTGAAAGTAGTCCGGATCGAACGTCGCCTCGTCGGCAACCCCTGCGGTCTCTCCCTGGCGATGGCAGCAGGAACGGAGACAGTCGCCCAGGTCATGGAGAAGCAGCCCCGGCTTGACCGTGTCGAGATCGATCAGGCTGATGGCCCGGTCGCTGTCCGCGGCAAATAAAAAATTGGCGGTTTTGGGATCGCCATGGATGACCTGGCTGGTCAGTTGTGCCCGTGCCGCTTCCAGCAGGGGGGCGGTGTGGCGTTGGGCGGCAATCACTTCGTCACAGAAGGCTTCCAGTTCGCTGCCCGGCCGGGTGCGGCCGCCAACGGCGTCGAAAGCCGCAAGATATCGGGGCGTGACATGAAACCCCGGCAACGGGTCACGCAGGGCGGTTTGATCAAGGTCGGCGACCAGCAGATGAAAGCAGCCCAGCAGGCTGCCGATTTCCCCAGCCTGTTCCAGGCTATGGAGTCGGGTGAGGGTGCGGGTCCGTTCGATATAGGTGAGCAGGCGCCAGCAATGGCCGGCCGGATCGAACCAATGATCCTGGCCCTCCGGATTGGCGAGCAATCGGAAAAAGACCGGTGGCCCGGTTGGCGCCACCCGCTCCAGATGGCCGGTCACCAGCCGCATGTTGTGCATCACCGCCCCGGGGTCCGGAAACACCGAGGGATGCAACCGCTGCAGTACCGCACTGGGGCCTTCCCGGAAATCAACCCGCCAGGTGTCGTTGATGTTGCCGCCGCCCAAGGGGGTCAGGCTGCAAATGGTTGCGTTCGGCAGAAAAAAAGCGAGGGCAGCGGCGGGCATGGAAGGCCGAGAGCAGACGCTCAAGGGGTGGGATATTTCACGGCGTTGATCGCCATTTTCTCGGAGGCGGCAGCCAGCAGATCGATCTGCAGCTGGTCGGCCATTCGGGTAAGATAGATGAGCACATCGGCCATCTCGTGGGCCACCGCCGTCTTGGTCGCAGGCGGGAGTTCCCGGCTCTGTTCCTGGGTCAGCCACTGGAAGTGCTCAAGCAACTCGGCCGCCTCGACGATCAGGGCCG
>CAIMMA010000344.1 GCA_903842475.1 uncultured bacterium | reverse complement strand
TACAAATACATTACAAACGCATCTTTTTTAAATATCCTTACTGTTCCGATCATATGGTCATGCTTAGCACCTGCATTGCTACTGGACGCAGCCGTGTCCATCTACCAGATAGTTTGCTTTAAAATATATAAAATACCAGCAGTTAAAAGAAGTAAATATATAATAATCGACCGGCACAATCTTGCTTATCTAAATATCATAGAAAAAATAAATTGCTTCTACTGTGAATATTTCAATGGCTTAATTTTGTATATTCAGGAAATAGCAGCTAGAACGGAACAATATTGGTGCCCAATTAAACACGCCCGAAAACTTTCCGCCATGCATAGCCGGTATCATAAATTTTTAGAGTATGGCGACTGTCAGGATTATCAAAAAAAGCTCGATGCACTCCGCCAAGATTTTAACGATTTAAACAACGATGGATGACCAACAGCGACTCACCTCTTGACCTCGACAAATTCGATCGCCACGACGCGTCCGCACAGGATGACGGCCATGCCTCAACGTTACCCCCTGTTTCCTGAAGGCGCCACGCTGATCAACCAGAACATCGGCTCTCTTCGGCAAGGCACCACCATCGCCTATGCCTACGGTAATCTCCCGGTGTTCACCCACGACGTCGACGACCTGGCAAGTGTCCGGATGTTCACCTGGAAATTGTATATCAACGGCAGCGCCAGCCAGGCGAAGACCTGTCGGGCCTTCGGAGTGTGCAAGATCCCTCCGAGCGGTCAAAACTGCATCGCCTTTAAAAAAAAGACCTGTGCCCGCCGCTGTCGGTCGCGGGCAACACGGGTCTTGGTGATGCTCGAACAGTTCGCTGGCGTCGCTTACATCGCCGTAGTGGTTTCTCGGTTGATTGGGATGACAATCGTGCGACAAAAAGGCTAGGGGACATCTTGACACCAGCGCTTCAACGGTGGCTTGCATTGGAAATAAATTGCTTAACTCGCCCCCTGGCCAGATATTCAGAGAATGGGGCAGGAAACTGGAAGAGGCTCGAGGATTGAAAAAGAAAAAACGAGGTCTCGCCTGCAGTACAATAGACTTGAAGCAATATAGCAGGGATCCTCATAAGTTTTTAATACAAAAGGATTAAATGTCCATTTCCAACTAAGATGGAGTACTGTCAATAAAGGATAGGGGTTGATTGGTGTTCCCTGCCACCAATCTTTCTCGGGACCAAGCACGAAAATAGCAAAATGCAAATGGGGCGCGACGGGGTTGGCATTACCGCTACTGCCAACATAACCGACCATTTCACCACGTTTCAGATGCTGCCCTTCCGTAAGCCCAGGGGCGTAACTGTCCAAATGCCCATAGAAATAGGCAAACTTTTCGCCGAGATCGAATTGGTAAACAGTAAGACCTCCTGGCTCGCTGTTGAATAATTTGGCAATAGTACCGTCATCGACTGCGAAAACCAACGTCCCCCTCGGTGCGACGATATCGATCGCTTCATGCGACCGTCCGTCTCCACGGGCCTGAATGAATGTATCGGATAACTGGCCGGTATTGATGCCGGCAACGGGGATCAGCAGGAAACCCGGTTGAGGCTGCGATTCGGGTGCAGCGGTGGATATGTTCCCTGCGGTTATCGAAGGAGCAACTACTTGAAGTGCATGTTGCTTAGCGGAGGTGGGGGTAGATTGAGAAGTCGCCTGTACCACCGGTCGCTCACTTTCGGCGCAATGTCCCTCGGAAACGAAAACCCTCAAAAATGCGACTGCAAGCAGTACCCTTGCTATAAAATTCAGAACACACTCCATTGCGGATTGTCAGCAGTATTTGCAGGGGCGAATTGCCGCACGGAATGAACTAAGTACGGGTTGAGAGCAGCACACTGCGCCCAAGCCTGACATTCAAACTCATTTCCGCAAAGTTACAGGCGTACCAGGGGTGACCGCCTGCGCCAAGGCTGCGGCGTCCCAGTTAGTCAAGCGAATACAGCCATGCGATTGTGCCTTGCCTATGGTCGAAGGTTCAGGGCTGCCGTGGATTCCAAAATGCTCCTTTGTTAAATCAATCCAGACGACACCAACGGGATTATTCGGGCCTGGCGGAAGTATCGCTTTGCCATGACCTGGTACAGCATTCCAGAACAATTTCGGACTGTAGTGAAACACCGGGTTCTTGCCGACGCCCTTTATCGTCGAGTTTCCCAGTGGGAGCGGATCGTGTTTGCTGCCGATGGAAGCTGGATAGTGTGCGAGGGTTTTGCCTGAAGCGTCGACCACCGTGACGGTGGAATCGG
>CAIMMA010000343.1 GCA_903842475.1 uncultured bacterium | reverse complement strand
TTCCTCGGTCTTCAAGCAGGCCGGTTAAATGCGGTAAAAAAATTAACGGTCGGATTCGCCCAGCACCACATCCAGGCTGCCGATGTTGGCAATCAGGTCGGCGAGCATCTCTCCCTTGGCAATGGTCGCCAGGGCCCCGATATGGATGAAAGAGGGCGAGCGGATGTGCATCCGGTACGGTCGGTTATTGCCGTCGGAAATAAAGTAGAAGCCAAGCTCGCCCTTGGGCACCTCGGTGGCCACGTAGATGTCGCCGCTCAGGTAGAGCTCGCGGTCCCGGATCAGGCGGATCAGGCCGGTGCCATAGGTGCTGCTGCCGGCTTCGATCCGGGCCGGCATTTTGGCGGGCATGACCAGGTCCGGCGCGTCCGGGCCGATAATCGAGCCTGGGGGCAGTTGGTCGATGCACTGCTGGATGATGCGCACCGACTGATGCATCTCCTCCATGCGGCAACGGTAACGGGCATAGATGTCGCCGTCGCTGCCCAGCGGCACCTCGAACTCGACCCGGTCATAGGCATCGTAGGGCTGATGCTTGCGCAGGTCGTAATCAACCCCGGAGCCGCGCAGGCAGGCGCCGGTGAGGCCGAGGGCCAGGGCCTGTTCGCCGGAAACCACCCCGACTCCGACGGTGCGCTTGAGCCAGATGCGGTTGGTGTCGATCAGGGTTTCGTATTCGGCGATTTTGGCGGGGAAGAGGTCGAGAAACCGATGCAGTTCATCGATGAAAGAGGCGGTGACATCCTGGCGCACCCCGCCGATCCGGGGATAGGAAAAGGTCAGCCGGGCGCCGCACAATTCCTCGAACAGGTCGAGCAGAATCTCTCGCTCGCGGAAGCAGTATAAAAAGACGGTCATGGCGCCGATGTCGAGGGCCTGGGTGGCCAGCCACAGCAGGTGCGAGCTGAGGCGCGACATCTCGCAGACCAGGGTGCGGATGTATTGGGCCCGCAGCGGTACGGAGATGGCGAGCAGTCGTTCCACGGCCAGGCAGTAGCCGACATTGTTGGCCATGGCCGCGATGTAATCGAGCCGGTCGGTGAGGATCAGTGCCTGGCTGTAGGTGCGGTTTTCCGCCAGTTTTTCAAAGCCGCGGTGGAGATACCCGACCTGGGGGGTGCATTCGATGATGGTTTCACCATCGAGCTCGAGGTCGACCCGGAGCACGCCGTGGGTGGCCGGGTGCTGGGGCCCCATGCGCAGGGAGTAGCGTTCGCCCTCGCCGTCGGCCACGGGAATTTCAAGGGTCTGTTTGAGTGGTGGGGTCATGGCTCTTCCTCGTCGGGCTGGTTCCGGCCGTGGGCGTGCCCTGCCGGGTCAAAGCCGTGCTGGTCGAGTTCTTTGATTTTTTCCTGCAATTCGGTGATCCCGACCCATTCTTCCTTGCCCTTGAGCGGATATTCTTTGCGCAGGGGATGCCCCTTCCAGTCCTCGGGCAGCAGGACCCGCCGCAGATCGGGATGGCCGTTGAAGCGAATGCCCAACAGATCAAAGGTCTCGCGTTCCAGCCAGTTGGCCCCGGACCAGAGGCCGACCACCGAATCGATCGCCGGGTCCGTGTCGCCGACCTCGGCCCGGAGTCGAATTTCATGCCGCAGGGGGATGGAATACAGGTTGTAGACCACCTCGAACCGGCTCAGGTCCGGCTCCTTGCGGCGAAGGTTATCCACGCCGCACAGGGCGCGGAGATGGTTCATGCGCAGGTCGTCGGTATCGCGCAGCCAGCGGAGGATGGCGACAATCCGGCCGGGGCGGATAACCACGGCGGTCTGTCCCTGGCTGGAAACGCTGTGCAGGATTTCGTCGGGAAACTCGGCCCGCAACCGGTCGGCTATCGCCACTTGCTCCATCGGAACTGCTCCTTGCGAATCTTTTCCTGTAACTTGATGAACCCTTCCATCAAGGCCTCGGGCCGGGGCGGGCAACCGGGCACATAGACATCCACCGGCAGAATCTGGTCCACGCCCTGGGTGACCGCGTAGGTGTCGAAAACCCCGCCGCTGCAGGCACAGCTGCCCATGGCCAGCACATAGCGGGGTTCCGGCATCTGATCGTAGACCCGGCGCAGCACCGGCGCCATTTTTTTGGTGAGGGTGCCGGCCACCACCATACAGTCGGCCTGGCGCGGGCTGGCGCGGAAGAGAATGCCGAAGCGGTCCAGATCGTTGGTCGAGGCTCCGGCGTCCATCATCTCAATGGCGCAGCAGGCCAGGCCAAAGGTCACCGGCCAGATCGACCCGGCCCGGCCCCAGTTGACCAGGGCGTTGAGCGGCCCGAGCAGAGCGTTGAGCCCGGGGATGTAGCGAACCCCGTCGTCGAGGATCACCACGGACGGTTCGGTTATTTCTCCCATTGCAACACCCCTTTTTTCCAAGCGTAGACATATCCCACCAGCAGCAGAACGATAAACAGCAGCATCTCCACCAGGGCGAACAGACCGAGCCGGTCGTAACTCACGGCCCAGGGGTACAGGTAGATGGCCTCGACATCGAAGACCACAAAAAGGATCGCGATCTGGTAGAACTTGACCGAAAAACGCATCCGGGGCGCTTCGGTCGGTTCGTTGCCGGACTCGTAGGCGATCAGTTTCTCGTGGTAGGGCCGGCTCAGGCGAAAAAAACGCCCGACGAAAAGGGTCAGTACTCCAAAGAGTATGCCGAAAATCAACAGCAGGAAGATGCCCAGGTATTCCTGGGGAATCGGCGAACCGTCCATAGCCGTGGTCCTTTCAGCGCCGGTTGAGCAGCAACTGCTCGGCAAAGGCCTGGCGGGCGGTTTCGGAGGCTTGAGCCGGGGTGGTGAAGGTCAGGCAGCCGGTGGTGCACTTGGTGACGCAGGCCGGTTGCAGCCCCTCATCGATCCGATCCTTGCACAGGTCGCATTTTTCCACCTTGCCGGTCTCGGGGTTCCACTGGGGCACGGTCCAGGGGCAGGCGGTGATGCAGGCCTTACAGCCGACGCAGGATTTGGGTTCGACAAAGACGATGCCGTCCTGGTCCCGTCGGCGCATGGCCCCGGTGGGGCAGGCGTCGACGCACCAGGCCTTTTCGCAGTGGAAGCAGGCTAGGTAGACAAAGGCGATGCTCGGCACCTGGCCTTCATTGGAGGTTACTTCGATCATTCGGCAGTAAAAGGCGCCCGGGCCGCTGTGGTTTTTATCTTTGCAGTGGACCTCGCAGGCCCGGCAACCGATGCAGTCGGCCACATCCTGGGTAACGATGTATTTGCTCATGGTTATTTCTCCTGCGATGGGGCCAAAGTGACAGTGACGAAGCTTTCCGCGAGATTGAGACCGCCACCGGCCTGATCCCATTCCTTCAGTTTGCCCTTCATGAACACCTGGTCAGCCAGTCCCTTGCCAAACGACCGTTTCTTGGCGGGCACGTCGGTGCCGAAGCCATGGAGCATGAACACCGCCTCGGGATGGATCAGGTCGGTAACATAGGCAATGATTTGTCCCCGTTCATCGCCGGCAGCGACCAGCACCTGATCGCCGTTGTTGACGCCGATTTTTTTGGCAGCCACGGGATGGATCCACAACTTGTTGACATCGAGCAGCTCGCACAGGATCGGGTTATTCTGGTGCTGCCCGTGGGCCTGATAGCCGTTGCGGCCGAACAGCAGACGGAAACTGCCGGCGGGCGGCGGTTCGGGGGCGACATAGGGTGGCAGCGAGGCGACACCCATGGCCTCCCATTTGGCATTGACGATCTCGATTTTGCCCGATTCGGTGCCGAACTTGAGTTTGTCCCGATCATACCAGATGGTCTGGCTGCTCAGCTTGACAAAACCCTTGGCGTCAAAATCGGCCAAGGAAAGTCCGGTGTCCTGGAGTTGGTACTGCCAGATGTCCTCAATGGAATTGAAAGGGAAAAACTCGCCCTTGCCCAGCCGTTTGGCCAGTTCAAGATAGATCTCCCAACCGGCCTTGGTGTTGTTCAAGGGTTTGACGCACTGCTGCCGGCGTCCGAAGCCGGGTTTGAGCCCTTTTTCGGTGCGCAGGATATCGTCACGCTCGATAAAGGTATTTTCCGGCAGGATAACATCGGCAAACCAGGCGGTTTCGCTGAAATTGACATCCACGGCCACGATCAGGTCGAGTTTGTCGAGAATCCGCCGCTGCTCCTTGGTGTCGGGCATGGCAATGAACGGATTGTGGCGATGGACAAAGTAGGCCTTGACCGGATAGGGAACGCCGCTGTCGACAGCTTCATAGGCGGTCTGGAGCATGCCCGCCCCTTTGTCCCACTGGGGATACCGGGTGCCGCAGCCGTCAGCCCGCTCTTCGTTGACCGCCGGCACCAAGGCGGCCAGGCTCTTGAGCCCCGACTTGCCCGCATCCTTGGGTCCCTTGGGATAAAACAGGCCGCCGGGCTGCTCGATGCTGCCCATGAGCGCATTGATGATATGGATCATCCGTGAGGCATGGAAACTATCACGGTAGCGGGCGAGCATCCAGCCGGGATGGATAATAACTTTGGGGCGGTCCTCGTTGAGTTCCCGGCAGAAGGCCTGGATTTCCTCGGCCTTGATCCCGGTCTCCCCTTCGGCCCACTCGGTGGTGTAGGGCGCGAGGAAGGCCTTGAATTCGGCCAGACCATTAAGGTATTTATCAGCAAAATCAAGGTCGTAATAATTGTTGTTGACGATGCAGTGGGCGATGCCCAGCAGCAGCGCGTAATCGGTTCCCGGCCTGATCTGCCAGTATCGGCTGGCTTTACCGGCGGTAACCGAGGCTCGCGGATCGATATAAGTCACCCTCGCCCCGTTTTTGATGCCCTTGAGGAAGCTTTTTACTTCCTTGACCTTGAGCGACTCGGTGATATTGCGGCCGAACAGGACAATGTGGCGGGCGTTTTCGTAATCATAGGCGAAATCTTTGCGGCCCAGACCGTACACCGATTTGGCGGCATGGTGGACATTGCGTCCGCAGGTACAGTCGTGGTTGATGTAGTTGGGGGAGCCCAGCGCCTTGACAAAAGCCTGGCGCAAATCGGCAAAGGGGCCTCCCCGGTCGGAAAGCATGATGGCCCGGCCGCCGTGTTCGGCAATAATAGTGTCGAGTCGGCTGGTGATATATTCATAGGCCTCGTCCCAGGAGGCCTCGCGCCATTGCCCTTCGCCGCGCTTGCCCATGCGGAGCATCGGCGCGGTGGGGCGCTGCTTGTCCATTCGTTGGGCAAAGGCAGCGCCACCCTTGGCGCAGAGACTGCGGCCCATGCCGCCATCGTGACTGTTTCCCTCGATCCAGACTGGCTTACCCGCTTCGATCTGCACGGTAATCGGGCAGCGCACGGCGCACATTCCGCAAATACTGTATTTTGTCTCTTTCATAGGCCATCCTTTTGGTGCGAGGTGCAAAGTCATTCGACCCGTTGCTGCAATGGCGACTTACACACTTTGGTTTAAATTGGATTGATGGAAATGATCAATAGTTCCCCAGAAACCCTTTGGAAAAAAACATCATGAATTCAAGTCGTAAAATGGTTCCTCCGGCATTGTGGCGAAGGATAACTGATTAGGAGTTTGATAACCAATCCTTTTTTGCTGGGGGATTATTTTTTTTAATAGCCTGTCCTTTTCGGAGTAGAGGCTGAATGATATTTCCTGGTGTTCGGGAAATTTTTTGCGTCTGCGATGCCCTGGATATTGGGATTCACTTTTCGGCAAATTTCACGATAAACTGAAAAGTTACATATGTCTGGCGTTTGTTTTTTTGCCTGGTGCGAATTTTCTTGGGAAAAGGTGCTGCCGGTTACCGGCCCCACGATGCAAAGTATCGGTACATGTTTAGGTTTAGTTGCCAGGAGAGTATTCGCCAGCAATCGGTGTTGTCGTAATCGCAGGTAAGCATATTTCGAAAATTTCAATTTTGTTGTTATCCTGCCAGGAATGTTGACCTGCTTTTAACGAAATTGTCTGGATGTCGTTGCGCAGCTGCCGTGACTGTGTTGTTAACTAATGGTTTTTTCTTGTTTTGATAAAAGATTGGTATTTGGCCCTCTGCTTGCTATTAATTGGTTGAAGTAACTTTAGGCCTGCCCCGGCAATCGCTGGTGACAAACCAAGGACCAGTGCAGGCAAAGACAGGGTTGTTACTGAAATCAGAGGGAATTAACCGTTTTTGTTGGTCATTGTGGTGCATCCCGGGCGATATTTTTTTATTTAACGTTATTCTGAATACCAATAACGAACATGAGAAGAAAAGATTATGAAAAAGGCAGGCATGGTTCCACCGGATTGCTGTGTGGTTATCGAAATGGAACATGGGGCTACTTTGGGATACAGGA
>CAIMMA010000342.1 GCA_903842475.1 uncultured bacterium | reverse complement strand
GACCGACGAAAAGCAGGAAAATGTTGAGAACCATGGCCACATTGGCGATCACCCCGGAAAGCCGGTAATAAAAAACCATAAAAATGACCACCATCAGGGTGCCAAACACACCTGAATAGATGCCCTTGTTGATGGAGTCCTGGCCAAGACTGGCTCCGACGGTCAGGTTCTGGACGATATCGACCGGTGCCGGCAGAGCGCCGGCTCGAAGGACAATAGCCAGATCGGTCGCTTCATTATGGCTGAAGCTGCCGGAAATCTGGGCGCTGCCGCCCAGAATTTTTTCCCTGATGACCGGGGCTGAACGGACGATATCATCAAGGACGATGGCAAACCGTTTGCCGACGTATTTTTCGGTGACTTTGGCAAAGACCTGGCCGCCATGCCCGGTGAGATCCAGGCTGACATAAGGTTCATTGAAGGTGCCGCCGATTCGGACCTGAGCATTTTTGACCATCTCGCCGGTCATTAGGACAGGATTTTCCAAGAGAATCGGGATCTTCGACTCCCGTTTGGTCTGGTTGTCGACCACCTTCTCAAAATAAATTTCCGTGCCCTTGGGCAATCGGCTTTGCAGCGCCAGGTTCAACTGTTTTCGGTTCTCGCCCTCACGCCACTGACCAGTTTTAATCGTCTCATTGACCATATCGGCCAGATTGATTCCCGGGGTATCGGCGACCAATTTGAACTCGAGTTGTGCGGTCTGGCCGATAAGGTCCATGGCCCGTTTGGGATCCTTGACGCCGGGTAATTGGACAACGATCTGGTTGTCGCCCTGGCGGAGTACAATCGGTTCCGCGACCCCGAACTGGTCGATGCGGTTTCTGATAATTTCCAGCGACTGGCCAACGGCATTTTTCTGAATAAAATCGATTTCTTCTTTTTTGAGTTGGAGCGTTATTCGAGGGAATGTGCCCTCTTCGGCCAGCACCTGACTCTCTAGATTGGCAAAATTATCTTTGAGAATTTGTTTAACGGTGTCAATGGCGCCGATATTCGGCAGGGTAAACAGGATGATTTTAGGACTGCCCGAACCCATCCGGACGGCATTAATGTTTTTTCCTGCGAGTGCGTTTTTGAAATCGGAAGCGGCAAGATCCAGTGAATTTTCCGCTGCCTTTTCCATATCGACCTGGAGAACGATGTGCATCCCTCCTTGCAGATCAAGCCCAAGTTTAAGTCCCGGGGGAGCCAGGTATTTTTTCCACCAGTCCGGTACACCGTTGTACAAGGAAGGTGTCAGGGCGATGGCAGAAAAAAACAGGAGGGAGAGCACTAGCCCGATTTTAATCTTTAAGCTGGAATTCATTGACAGGGTACCTGTGGCTGGATGAAAGATTGGACCATGGAAAAATGGCTACGCAAAATGGATGGATTATACGTTGATACGGTCCATCATGCAATGCTGCGTTCGCTTTTTGGGCGGAAAAAGGGAGGCGGCGGGGGCTCCTCCAGATGGAGGGTGCAGTGGGCGACCTGAAATCGTGGAGTCAGGGCTTCCGGTTAATGGCTGCAGCCATGCAGGCCGCCCCGAACCCGTTGTCGATATTGACCACGGCAAGACCGGGAGAACAGCTGTTGAGCATGCCGAGCAGGGCGGAATAGCCGCCGGCGCCGGCGCCGTACCCTATGCTGGTGGGTACTGCGACCACCGGAGCGCCGGTCATGCCGGCAACCACCGAAGGCAGGGCGCCTTCCATGCCGGCCGCGACAATAATGACCTTGGCGCGGCAAAGCAGGGCGGAATGCGCCAGGATGCGGTGAATCCCGGCAACGCCGGCGTCATAGATGGTTTCCACGGGATGACCGGACCATTGGAGGGTGACTTTGGCCTCTTCGGCCACCGGCAGATCCGAGGTGCCGGCGGTGACAATCACCACTGTACCGCAGGCCTTGCCGACTGGGATGTGTTGATCGTTGCCGGTGAGAATCCGTGCCGCGGGATGATACGTCAGTCCGCTGACATGGGCGAGGATGATCTCGGCCTTTTCCTTCGACACCCGAGTGGCCAGAACCACCGCGGGCATGCGCTGCAGGGCCGCGAGGATTTCGATCATCTGTTCGGCCGACTTGTTTTCGCCGAAAACCGCCTCGGGTAGTCCGGTGCGGAGGGTACGGTGGTGGTCTATCCTGGCGGATTGCAGGACCTCAACCGGCCAGTGGCGGAGCCGTTCAAGGGCCTGGTTGATATCGAGTTCGCCGGTTTGGACTTGCTGTAAAAGTGCGGTAAGGCTCTGTTCATTCATGGAAAGTGACTCGTTGAGATTGAGCCCGGACTCTACCACGGAGAAATCGGCTCGTAAACAGTTTACGCTGGCTGCCGCTTCTGTTACATTGCCGCCAATCCTAATTCAAATATGGCTGCCCGTTGCAGTTGGAGAACTTCCCATGCTTAATAATGGCCATCTGCCTCTTTTTCTGCAGGCGTTGCTGCAGGCTGATCGTTACGACCATCCCGCACCGGATATCCGGCTTGTCCAGACCCACATCTCTTATGTGATCCTTGCCGGTGGGTTTGTCTATAAATTCAAAAAATCAGTGAATTTCGGCTTTCTCGACTTTTCCGATCTCGACAAACGGCATCATTGTTGTCAACAGGAACTGCTGCTTAATCGCCGGCTCTGCCCCGATATTTATCTTGGCCTGGTTGAGGTCACCGCCGAACCGGACGGGCGTTGGCAGCTCAACGGCAAAGGCGAGGTCGTCGAGTATGGGGTGAAAATGGTGCGGATGCCGGAAGAACGCATGATGGCGCAGCTTATCCGTTCAGGCGAGTTGAGCGTCTCCCACATCGATGCCTTGGTGGAGGTGCTGGCGGATTTCTATCAACGAGCCGACGGCAGCGACGAAATCAAACGGTTCGGCACCGCGGCGGCGGTTGGTGTCAATGTGCTCGAAAATTTCGACCAGACTAGAAGCTTCATCGGGCAGGGGGCACTGCGGCAGGATCAGTTTGATCAGATCTCCAGCTATGCCCGGGGAGTGCTCGCCCGGGAGGAACTGTTCCAGCAACGAATCGACGGCGGTTTTATCCGGGACTGCCACGGCGACCTCTACTCCGCCAACATCTGTCTAGATGACAAGGTCCACATTTACGACTGCATCGAATTCAACCAGCGCTTCCGGTATTGCGATGTGGCCAGTGATGTGGCCTTTCTGGCAATGGATCTGGATTTTTATGGACTCGATGCGCTGGCGCATCGGTTTATCGAAGGCTTTATCCGGAAAACGGCTGATCCAGGATTGATGGGGATGCTCAATTTTTATAAATGCTATCGCGCTTATGTCCGTGGCAAGATAAGCCTTTTTACGGCAAGCGATCCTGCTGTTGATCCAGCGGTCAAAGCAGCCTGCCTGGAAAACGGAGCCAAGTATTTTATCCTGGCCCAGCGATATGCCGCGGCCTGAGAGCGACCCTGGCCTTCCCGGCATCGGCAAGCGCCTGGTGACGGTTTTTTTCGGCATGACCGCTTCGGGGAAATCCACCCTTGGTCAGGCTTTTGCACGGGACTGCGGGGCGAGTTATCACAACACCGACCGGGTGCGAAAGGAACTGGCGGGTCTGCAGCCTACGGATCGCCGTCCGGATCAGATCGCGGGGGGGATTTATTCCGCCGATTTTACCGAGAAGACCTACCATGCCATGCTCGATCGGGCCCGTAAGGATTTTGCCCAAGGATACGAGATGGTGGTCCTTGATGGTTCGTACAGTCGCAGGCAGGATCGTGAGCAGGTCAGGCAGGTGGCCGAGGAAATCGGCGCCCGGAGTGTGTTTATCTTCTGCACCTGCTCGGATGCGGAGGTGCAGTTCCGGCTCGATGGTCGGGCCCGTGATCCAGAGGCCGTTTCCGATGGCCGATGGGAAATCTACCAGCATCAGAAGGCCACTTTTACAATGCCAGGGGTCGGAGAGGAAGGTACGTGCATCACCCTCAACACCGAGCAAGATGTTGAGGTGATGCTGACGTGGCTGGCGGCACATCCCCTGCTCAGGGCTGGCTGCCACGGTGCGAAGGTTACCGCGCCGGAGTGACCGGCTCGTCCACCTTGGCCGGTTCGCTCGCCGGAGTCGCTGTAGTCGGTGTCTCGTCGGGTTGGGCTGCGGCTTTTCGGTCGGCCGGAGCGGTGGTCATGAATTCCGGCAGCCATTTCCGCATGCCCCAGACCGGCGGATTGTCGCTCTCCAGTTGTGCCAGCAAGGCCTTGGCCTGTGGCGCCAGGGAAGAGTCGGGGTACATGGCGAGCAGATATTTCAGCCGATGTTTGGCCTCCGTGTAATGATTGGTCCGGACATAAAAAACCGCAACCATGTACTCGTGATTGACCAGGAACTCTTTGGCGTCTTTAATCCTGGCTTTGGCTTCTTTGGCATACGGTGACTGGGGGTAGGACTGCAGGACGCGGGTAAAGGATTTGATGGCATCCTTGGGGCCGGAGGTGTCCCGATCAATGCGATCCGTACGGCTGAAGTCGCACATGCCGATCTGGAACAGGACATATGGAATGGCTTCGTTGGTCGGGTGCCGCTCCTCGAAAGCTTTGTACAGCACCTTGGCTTCAGGGTATTGCTTGTTGTAGTAGTGGGCGTCGGCGGCTTTCAGCTCGGCCAGCATGGCTTGGGCACTGAAGGGGTGCTCGTCGAGGATGAGTTTGAAGGACTTGATGGCATCGCTGTAATTGCCGACATCATAGGCATCCATCCCCTGAACAATCAAGGCGTCGGGCGGGAGGGATTTCGGATCTTCTTCCTCGCCGAAAGAGAATTTGTTGAACATGCCGCTGAAGGTGGAGCAGCCTGAAAGCGTAGTTGCTGCGAACAGCAGAAAAATTAGCAGCAGATGCTTGCACCGGTTGGATGATAGGATGTGTTGCGACATGGTAGAAGCCCCTTATTCGCTGCAGTTGAGAGGTTGGTCCGGCGCCTGGTTGCCGAGAAAATGCTCGGCAGATAATTCAGCGACCGCTCCCTCGCCAGCGGCATTGATGATTTGACGGGAACGTTTACTGCGGATGTCCCCGGCGGCATAGACACCGGCGATATTTGTCGCCATTTCTGGGTCAGTGACGACAAAACCGGCTGTATCGGTGTGCAGCTGATCCAATGGCAGGATGGCGTTGTTGGCGGCAATTCCAATCAGAACAAAGATGCCGGTTACTTTCAGGTTTGATTGGTCGCCGCCATGGTGGACGAGTAACAACTCTTCCACCCCATTTTTCCCGCCCCTGATTTCCTTGACCTGGGTGTTCCAAAGGAAATCGATCTTTTGATTGCAGAAGGCCTTTTCCTGGAGAATTTTGGTGGCCCGCAGTTCGCTCCGCCGGTGAATCACCGTGACCTTCGAGGCGAATTTGGTCAAATGCAGGGCATCCTGGATGGCGGTGTTGCCCCCCCCGACTACGGCGATCTCCTGGTTCCGATAAAATGGGCCGTCGCAGGTGGCGCAATACGATACCCCGCGACCGGAAAATTCGTATTCGCCGGGGATATCGAGTTTGCGGGGTTTGGCACCGGTGCAGAGGATGACGGTCTTGGCGGTGAGCACTTCGCCGTTATCCAGGGTGATTGTTTTAAGGTCGCCGACCAGGTTGAGGGAAGTGATGGTCGCGAATTTTTTTTCAAGCCCGAATCGATCCGCATGGGCGGTCATCTTATCGATCAGATCAAATCCGGAAATGCCCTCTTCAAATCCCGGATAATTGTCGACCCAGTCGGTGACCAGCACCTGGCCGCCGGTGGTGCCTTTTTCAACGAGTAAGGTTTTCAGACGACCACGGGCGGCATACAATCCGGCCGTCAGGCCCGCCGGGCCGCCCCCGACGATTATGAGCTGATATTGTGCCTGTTGCATGGTCGCTTTTACCAAAAAGAAGGCACGATCTTTTGCGGTGCGCGCAAAGAGATCGTGCCGGAAAAAAGGTTTAAATGGCTTTCTTGATCAGGTCTTGGAGTTGCGACTTGCCCACGGCTCCGGTGATTTGGTCGACAACTTCCCCGCCTTTGAACAGGATGAGGGTTGGAATAGCGCGAATCCCGAATTTTCCAGGGGTGGCGGGGTTGTCGTCCACATTCATCTTGGCGATGACGACCTTGCCGTCAAATTCGGCTGCCAGTTCGTCAATCACCGGGCCGATGGCTTTACAGGGACCGCACCAGGGGGCCCAGAAATCGACCAGGCAGGGGAGCGCGTTTCCAACAACCTTGGCATCGAATTCACCGTCAGATATGTGCATTACTTTGTCACTTGCCATCTTTATCTCTCCTTTTGATCAGCCATCGAAAACAGGGGGAAGTTTTATGAATTCTAAATGGTTAAATAATAAATGAATATACAGGAAGCCATTCTACCTTGCGCTTCAAGTGGTGACAAGAAAAAATTGATATCTTTCGGTGACTGTCAAGTGCGCCTTCGCCTCATTTCGTTTTGGTTTTGACATCCGAAAAACCTCCATGCTATAAAGGACCGTCTGGGCCCAATCAGGCCCACAACCCTCTTTGTCGGATTATTCATCAGGAGCCCCATGAATACGGATCGATCAGCACAGCTTTTTGCACAGGCTACCAAGCGTATACCAGGCGGTGTCAATTCACCGGTCAGGGCCTGCCGTTCCGTCGGCTGCGATCCGCTGTTCATTAAAAAAGCGGCTGGGTGCATCGTTACCGATGTCGACGGCAATACCTTCATCGACTTTGTCGGCTCCTGGGGGCCGATGATCCTCGGACATGCCCATCCGGAGGTGGTGGAGGCGATCCAAAAGACCGCGATTGATGGCACCAGTTTCGGAGCGCCGTGCCCTTTGGAAGTCGAGTTGGCCGAAATGGTATGCGCCGCCATGCCCTCACTGGAAAAAGTCAGGTTCGTCAACTCCGGCACTGAAGCCACCATGAGCGCCATCCGCCTGGCACGCGGTTACACCGGTAAAAAGAAAGTAGTGAAATTCGACGGCTGCTATCACGGTCATGCCGATTCCTTTCTGGTGAAAGCCGGTTCCGGGGTGATCACCCTCGGTATCCCCGGAAGTCCCGGCGTTCCCGAGGAGATCGTCCGCAACACCTTGTCGATTCCCTATAATAATATTGCAATGCTGGAGCAGACCTTGCGGGATAGTACCCTTGATATAGCCTGTGTCATCGTCGAGCCGGTGGCCGGCAATATGGGCGTGGTCGTGCCTGATATGGGTTTCCTGCGCAAGCTCAGGGCGTTGACCAGCGAACTCGGGATTGTGCTGATCTTCGATGAGGTTATCACCGGGTTTCGCTTGGCTCTGGGGGGGGCGCAGGAACGTTTCGGCATCTACCCGGATCTTACCTGCCTCGGTAAAATCATCGGTGGTGGCCTGCCGGTGGGGGCCTACGGCGGCAAGGCAGCGATCATGGACATGGTGGCCCCCGACGGCCCGGTCTATCAGGCCGGAACACTGTCCGGCAATCCCTTGGCCATGGCGGCTGGTCTGGCAATGCTTAAGGTGGTCGGCCGGCCAGGTTTTTACACCGAACTTGAAGCGAAAAGCACCTGGTTCGGCGAAGAAATGGCCAGAATCGCCGCTAAGTTTCCTGTTCCGATCATCCTTAACCGGATCGGTTCCATGATGACCTGTTTCTTCGCGGCCGAACCGATCACCGATTTCGAGTCGGCCATGCGTGCCGATGCAGGACGTTACGGACAATATTATCGGCACATGCTGGCTGGCGGCGTCTGGCTGGCCCCTTCGCAGTTCGAAGCCGCCTTCCTGTCAGCTGCACATGACCGGGAGCATTTGGAAAAAGCGCTGGCGGTGACTGAATCGTCATTCAAAAAATTGATGGTTTAATTAAAAAAATATTGCGCTTGCCAGTCGCGCATGCTACCTGTACCAGCGATTATCAAGTCTCCCAAAGTGGAGAAGGAGCGGCGGATGTCTGATGAGCGCAGAGAAATATTCAGGCAACTGGCGGTCTACAGTCAGGTCGGCATGACCTTTGTTTTTTCCATCCTGATTGGCTTCGGTATGGGCTGGGCACTCGACAATAAGGTTTTTAACGGTAAGACAGCGCCGTACCTGACCTTTATTTTTTTGGGTTTCGGCATCTTGGCCGGTTTTAAAAACCTCTGGGAATTGACCAGGAAGATGCAGGATGAATAATTTGGGTAAGCCCCTTGGGGACGGTGCCGTATCGGAATTCCTCGTGGTCCGTCGGGTCCTGATCTGCAGCGGGTGGTTGTTGCTTGTGCTGGCGGCTGCCGGTTGGTATTTCCACAGCCTGGCGTTTGCCTGTTCGGTGCTGATTGGCGGCGTGCTGGCCAACGGCAGTTTTTGGCTGCTGAAAAATGATATTCAGCGGATAATGCAGCGGGTCGCTGATGCCGAAGGGCTCGAAAACGCTGCGTTCACTTTTGAAAAGACCAGGTTTTTTTTGAGGTTTTATGCCCGGCTGGTTGTGCTGGGTTTAGTGTTATTTGTGCTTGCCTCGAGGGTGACGATTAATGTGATCGGCTTAACTCTGGGGTTGACCACGGTTATGTTCAGTGTAGTTATCATCGGCTTGAGCACAGGGAAATGCTGGAGACCGAGCAAAGCTTGAGGAGAATGTAGGTTATGGAACATCCGATATTATTTATTTCATTGATTCTGCAGGGATTAGGATTGCCGGTACCTCACACGCCGGTCGGCCATACCCTCCTGGAAAAGTTGTGTGAGCCCTATATGACCTACACCTGGATGGTCATGGCCTTCCTCATTATCGTCCCCAAACTGACCATGGGTAAACTGGAAATGGTGCCGGGCAGCGGCCAGAATTTCTGGGAAGTGATGATCGGCGGTCTGATGGACTTTTTCGCCGAGAATCTTGGTGAAAAAGGCGCGAAAATGCTGTTCCCCATGATGGCTACTTTTTTCTTTTATATTATTCTGGCCAACATGATCGGGCTTATTCCAGGGTTCATGTCGCCTACCTCCAGCCTCAATATCACCCTGGGGATGACAATTATTGTTTGGGTCACCCACCATGTCCTGGGCTTCAGGTACCATGGGCTGAAGTATTACAAACATTTCATGGGACCGAGCAAGGTCTTGGCTCCGTTTATGTTTCTGTTGGAAATGATCAGTAACTTCGCGCGGCTGATTTCACTTTCCATGCGTCTTTTCGGCAACATTTTTGCCAAAGAGGTCCTGCTGGCCGTGCTTTTCATGCTGGCCGGCGCTTTCTTTGCCCCGCTGCCCATCCTGTGCTTAGGTGTGCTGGTATCGGTCATCCAGGCGGTGGTTTTTGTCCTGCTCGCCGTGCTCTACTGCGCTGGTGCTATGGAACACGCTCATTAAAAGGTTTTTTTAGGTTTCCGTTCAACGGAGAAGAAGGCCAACTTTATATAACTTAAGTACGGAGGAACAAAACAATGGATAAACTTAGTCTCGCCCTGATTTGTATCGGCGCTGCTCTCAGTATCGGCCTGGCCGGACACGGTGCAGGTATTGGTATGGGAAATGGTCTGCGCGGTGCATGTGACGGCGTTGCCCGTAATCCCGAAGCCAAGGGTGCCATCACCACCACCATGATTCTTGGTATGGCTCTGTGCGAGTCCATCGCCATTTATGGTTTGGTTATCGCATTCATCCTGCTCTATGCCAACCCGTTCAAAGCAGCGCTCGGTCTGTAATTCGGACCGTTAGAAGGGAATTCCCTTATGAAGGGCTGCGGCTGTTGCCGTGGCCCTTTTTTATTGTTACCCTCCCATCATGTCCACCTGCGTTATCAACCCACAGCGAAACCAAGGGGAGCCGCTGCTCGCCCCTGCCGGGATTCTGGCCGTCAATCCGTCGGATACCGCCGCTTTTCACAATTTGGCCAAGCGCTATGATCTGCGCCGGACTTTTCTTTTTAATTCGGAACTCTATGCCGGTGCCGAGTTCTTTCTAGCCGGCCCGGCTGTCGGTGCCCCTATGGCGGTTCTCTGCCTGGAAAAACTCATCGCCCTGGGGGCCACCCGTATAATTCTGTACGGCTGGTGTGGTTCGCTTGTTCCTTCTCTGAGTGTCGGCGATCTGTTTGTACCGACCGAATGTTTGAGTGAAGAGGGGACCAGCAGCCATTACCCGTATTCGGCCCATCTCGTCGTCGATGCATCCTTATCTCTCGACCTTTGTAAGGCGTTGTCCCTCCAGGGACATCAACCCAAGCAAGGGCCGATCTGGACCACAGATGCCGTATACCGGGAAACCCGAGACAAGGTGCACCGATATGGCGCCCAGGGGGTCATGGCTGTTGATATGGAATACGCCGCCCTGCGTGCAGTCGCCACTTTTCGCAGTGTGCGTCTTGCTGCTGTATTTATGGTTTCAGATACATTATATCAGCAGGAATGGACGCCCAAGTTTCAGCAAAAAACGTTTCGTGCAGCATCGAAGAACCTTCTCGGGCAACTCTGTGCGTTGCTTCAATCCAGTGAACTGGGGACGATATGAAGACATTATTTATGGTTAGTTTGGGATGCCCCAAGAATCTGGTCGATACCGAGGTGATGCTCGCCGCCCTTGAGCAGGATGGATTTACTGCGGTGGAGCAGCCGGAGGCCGCGTCTGTTATCTTGGTCAATACCTGCGGTTTCATTCGTCCTGCGGTGGAGGAGGCGATTGATGAAATTCTTGATTTGGCGGCCTATAAAGAAGACGAGCCCGCAAAACTCTTGGTGGTCACCGGATGCATGGTGCAGCGTTATGGAGAGGCCTTGCTGACCGAATTGCCGGAAGTCGACCTTTTTGTCGGACTCGATGATTTTCCTCGCATCGCCCAACTCCTCAGAGAATTTTCGCCGGGGAACAGAATGATTACCACCCCCGGACCGGCTCATTATCTCATGGATCGGACGGTACAGCGCCGAGTTTCAACCCCCTTTTTTCGTTCCTACCTGAAGATTACCGAAGGATGCGATAACCGTTGCACCTATTGCATGATCCCTTCTATCCGTGGTCGGCTGCGCAGCAGGACCGTGGAGGATTTGACCGCTGAAGCTGTCATTTTAGAACAGTCGGGTGTCAGGGAACTCACCTTGATAGCCCAGGATTTGACCGCCTATGGAAACGATTTGGACGGTGAAGTTACGCTGACCGATTTGCTGGAAGCGCTGTTGCAAAAGACCTCCATCCCATGGTTGCGGCTTCTCTACCTGTACCCTTCCAGTATAACCGATGCCCTGTTGCAATTGATGGCCAAAAATTCGCGTCTCTTGCCCTATCTCGATATTCCTTTCCAGCACGTGAGCAACCGGGTCTTGCAGGCCATGCATCGCCATTACGATCGGCATTTGCTCGATGATTTGGTGGAGAGAATCAGAAGATTGGTTCCCGAGTGTGCCATCCGGACCACCATGCTCATCGGGTTTCCCGGGGAAACCGATGATGATATTGGCCAAATGGTTTCGGCCCTGCAAGCATGGCAACTCGATCATGTCGGGGTTTTTCAGTATCAGGACGAGGAGGGCAGCCTGGCTGCCGGTTTGCCGAACAAGGTCTCTGATGAAGAAAAAGCGTCCAGATATCAATTGGTGATGGAAACCCAGGCTGCGATAAGTGCCAGGAAGCAACAACGGCTCGTTGGCCGCGTGGAGCCGGTACTGGTTGAAGGGGTCAGCGGGGAAAGTGAACTGCTCTTGGAAGGACGGATTCGATGCCAGGCCCCGGATATAGACGGCTGCGTGTATATAACTGCAGGGCAGGTCAGCCCCGGTGATATCGTACCTGTACGAATCACCGAGGCGCACACCTATGATCTGGTCGGCGAGGTGGTCAACGGGCAGGAAATCCGTTGATCGTCAGGGGGGATTATTTACCGGTGCCTTGATTGACCTGTTCCCGCAAATCCTTACCAACTTTGAAGAAGGGTAGTTTTTTCGGCCTGACCTTGATTTTTTCACCGGTTTTTGGATTGCGACCGGTGTAGGATTCATACTCTTTAACGACAAAGCTGCCAAATCCGCGGATTTCTATGGATTCACCCTTGGCAAGTGCGTCGCTCATCGTGTCGATGATGGTATTGGTGATCGAGGCTGCTTCACGGATGGGAATGTTCATCGCCTCGGCCAAGGCTTCAATCAATTCGGATTTGTTCATACTTTTCTCTCCCTGCAATATCCTCTTCGGATTAACTGAAAAACGCCTGACTTTTTCGCCTGGTACAATCGTGAAAATGCTGAAAATTAGAAATATTACTGATTCCAGGTAGCTGTAGAAATTTAAGCAGGTATGTTTTTGATTGTAAAGGGAATTTTTCCTGAAAATATTTTTTTTAGGTCAAATGGGGTCAGAATACGGTATTTTCCCACAGGGAGCTCGCCTATTCGGAGGTCGCCGTATGCTGTTCTCTTCAAGTGCAAGACCCGGTGATCGATGGCCTGGAACATCTTTCGGACTTGTCGCTTCTTCCCTTCGTGGATGATGATTTCCACCAAAGTCCGGTCTTTACGCCTCTGCAGCACTTTGATTTTGGCCGGGCTGGTCCTGACTCCGTCGATTGCAATACCCTGTTCCAGGAGTCTGAGTCGCTCTTGAGTGGGCGACCCGGTCACCATGGCCTCATAGGTCTTGTTCACTTCAAAGCTGGGGTGCAGGATGGCATTGCCCAGTTCGCCGTCATTGGTCATCAGCAGGGCCCCTTCGGTGTCAAGATCCAGCCTGCCTACCGGGAAGAGTCGCAGGGAGATATCGGCAACCAGATCGGAAACAATAGGCCGCCCTTGGGGGTCGGAGAGGGTTGTGACGTACCCTTTTGGTTTGTTTAAAAGAAGGTAAATCTTGCGTTCCAGGTTGATCGGTGTGCCGTCACAGGTGATGATGTCACGTGCAGGGTCGGCTCTACATCCCATTTCATGAACAACTAGCCCGTTGAGTTTAATCCTGCCTTCACGGATCAGCTCTTCAGCCCGTCGCCGGGAGGCGATGCCGGCTTTGGCGAGAATTTTTTGTAAACGCTCTTCCATCGTTATCTAGGGGGGGCTGCATCAAAGGGAATGTTGCCGGCAACGCGGTCGCCGCTGAGAAGATCGGGTTATCGATAGCGCGGCGGCAGGATTTTATCGATGGTATCGTCCACCTTTTGTTTGGTGGCAGAATCCACCTCAAGGATTTCAGTGTACCAGGGTTTCATTCTGCAGTCGAAAACGATCGGCGGTTGCAGGCCTACGTGGAACCGGTATACCGCCTGCTCCCGGCCATGGATGTCAGCGGCGGGCTCAAACCGAGTGAAAAAAGTCCAAAGGAATTCCTGCAGGCTGACAGTGGTGGCCGCCGTCGAGTCCACCAGCACAATGACGGGCCAGGCGGCTACACCGGGCCATTGGGACAAGGTTTTTCCCAACCCAGGCGATGAGGCGTAGGAGGAGCCTTCGACCACCAGGGTGCCGGGGAGATAAACGGCCGGCCGCCCGCATTGTTCAGGCAGCGATCCCGAGAATTCGAGGGGGAGTTCGCGGCATTTTGCCTGGCCTAGGCCGAGCATCATCGCTTTGGAGCCTTTGTTGACCGATGGACCGGTGTAATCAAGGGTGTCCTGGGATACATTGGCAAAAACGAAGAGATCCCGATCCCAATGGATACGTTCAAGGATATGTTGCCAGAGCCGGGGGAAGTGCGAAACATCGATGCTGCCGTCGGTAATCAGGAGAAATTTGGTGAGCGAAAGCTGGCCCTCGCCCAGGATGCGCAGACCGGCGGCAAAGGCCTCGCGGGGGTACCGGTCGGTGACCCGGGCCGCGGCCAGGCAATGAAAACCGGTTTCGCCGAAGGTCTTCAACTGGACGACCCCTTTCATCACCAGCGGAAAGAGCGGTGAGAGCAGATCCTGGAGAAAGTCACCGATGAAGTAATCTTCCTGCCGGGGGCGACCGACCACCGTTGCCGGGTAGATAGCGTCTTTGCGATGATAAAGATGGGTCGTCTGGAATACCGGGTAGTCGTGCTGGAGCGAATTGTAACCGTAATGGTCGCCAAAAGGACCTTCAGGTCGTCGGATATGGGGTGCGACGATTCCTTTAATGGCAAATTCGGCTTCGGCAACCAGATGGTGGCCGCCTCTGGGGTCGTCGACCATATCCAGCTTTTTTCCTTGCAGCAGTGAGGCGAGGATCAGTTCCGGGATGTTTTCGGGTAGCGGGGCAATGGCTGCGAGCATCAACGCAGGGGGGCCGCCGATATAGAGCGTTAAGGGCAGGGCCTGGTTTTTTTGTTCGGCGGCAAAATAATGGAACCCGCCACCCTTGTGGATCTGCCAATGGATACCGGTGGTGGTATCGTCAAACCGTTGAATGCGGTACATGCCGAGATTATGGCCCAGACCATCGGGGTGCTCTGTATACACCAGCGGCAGGGTGACGAAAGGTCCTCCATCCGTATGCCATGAGGTGAGCATCGGAAGCTCTGTCAGGCGAGCGGGTTGCTGGCAGCAATCGAGGATAGGACCGTTTTTCTTTTGCTTAAGGCCGACATGAAGTCCCTGGGTCAGGAGCGAACGGGCCTGCCAAAGTGAGGCGAGCGACGGAGGCATGGAGTTCTCCACCAACGCCACCAGGTCGCGAACAAAATCGAGCGGACGTTTTCCAAAGGCCAGTTCCAAACGGCAGTTGGTGCCGAACAGGTTGGTCACCACCGGGAAGGCGGAATGTTTGACATTGGTGAACAGGAGCGCCGGGCCGCCCTGGGCGATGACCCGGCGATGGATCTCAGCTATTTCAAGATAAGGGTCGACCGGGACATCGATAGTGAGCAGCTGATCGTTTTTGCGCAGTAGTTCCAGGAAGTCGCGCAGGTTGACAAGTGATTGCATGGTGGTTTGCAGAGAGAATAAGGGTTACGGCAATTGCCGATGTCCGTCAGTCGTGATGATGATCTTCACCGAGAAAGAGGGTGTGGTACTCGTCTCCACTCAGATGATTTTTCATGATGGCGGTTACCTGGTCAACCATTTGATGAATCTCCGCTTCGGTCATGCGGGGAATGAGTATATTGAGGAGGCGATCATCGCTGAAGTGCTGCAGAAAGGTGATCAGGGATTGTTCGTCGGTGGCGCGATTAATGCCAAAATACATGCGGGTTCCTTTGGTGGAATCGGTTTAGCCGGCGATGATTTTCCACCAGACTGAACGGTTGCGGGGCCCGTCAAATTCGCAGAAAAAAATGCGTTGCCAGGTTCCGAGCCTTAACCGCCCCTGGTGGATGAATACGCTAATCGATGACCCGGTAAGAGCGGTCATCAGGTGAGCGGGCGAATTGCCCTCGCCATGCAGATACGGATAATCGGAGGGGACGATTCGGCCAAGACCACCGAGTAGATCTCGCTGGACATCCGGGTCCGCCCCCTCGTTGATAATGAGCCCTGCGGTGGTGTGGGGATTGTAGAGATGAAAAATACCCTCATCGACCCCGCTTGCCGTCACGGCCTGCTGCGTCCGGCCGGTCAGGTCGATCATTTCGAGGCGACCGGTGGTGGTGACCTCCAGTTCACCGCTGGGCATTGCTCTCTCCTGCAGCTGGCTACTGCTGTAACTCCCAACGACCGGATTGGTCACGGCAGGCGGTGCTATAGGTCCGTTGGGGTTTGCCGTCGATGATGGCTTCGATTTCCGCCTTTCTGCATACCCGATTGGTGGATTGGTTTTGATAGGCTGGTTGCGGCGTGACTGTATACTGGTTGCCAGTGTCGGGATTGACCCAGGACGAGCGCTGGTTGGACATGCCGCGTTCGTAGGAATGGTTGAGTTGCTCCCGGTCATATTTATCCATTTCATTGCCGACAATATAGCCCAGCATGCCGCCCACCGCGGCGCCGATCAGGGTCGCTCCGGTGTTGTGGCCGATAGCCTGTCCGATAAGGGCGCCGGCCGCCGCTCCGCCGGCAGCTCCGGTCTGGCCCTTGGTGGCGCAGGAGGAAAGCAGCAGCATAAAAAGCAGGGCAAAAATGCTCAGGTACTTCATAGTGTTTCTCCGTGCGAGGATGATGTGTGCTTGAGAGCGTGCGGCAGTTCTTTGCTCGACTGCACTCCCAGGTTTCTCAAGGCTTCGGTCTTGGCTATCAGATTGCCCTGACCGGAAGCTAACCGATTTTTTGCAGTATGCCAGGCCTGTTGCGTTTGATTAAGACGGGCACCGATTTCCTCGAAAGCCTCGACAAAACCAACGAATTTATCATAAAGACTCCCCGCCTGTTTGGCAATGATTAAACTATTGCGGTTCTGCTCATCCATGCGCCAGAGATGGTGGATGGTCTTGAGGATGGCCAGCAGGGTCGAAGGACTGGCGAGGATGACTTTCCGGTGCATGGCATTGGTCAGGATTTCCGGGTCCTGTTCCACGGCGAGTTGAAACGCCCCCTCGATCGGGATGAACAGGAGCACGAAATCCAGCGATCCCGAACCGGTGAGTTGTTGGTATTGTTTGCCGGCCAGGGTGCTGGTGTGTTTTCGGATGGAATCGAGATGGAGCTTGATATGCTGCTGTTTCAGGCTGGCATCGGGTGCTTGGTGGGCGGCCAAGAAGGCTTTGAGTGAAACCTTGGCATCGATGATCACCGTGCGGTTTTCCGGGAGATAGACCAGCGCATCCGGTTGATAGGTTGCTCCTTCAGCGGTCTTAATGCTTATCTGGACGGCGAATTCTTTGCCGTTACGCAACCCGGAGGCTTCAAGCAGTTTAGTCAGGACCATCTCCCCCCATTGTCCCTGGAGTTTGTTATTGCCGCGTAGCGCCTCTGTCAGATTTTTAGCGTCCGTGCTAATCTGCTGATTAAGCTGCTTGAGGTGTTCGATCTCCTTGATCATGGCAATACGATCTCGAGCATCACGGTCATAGACATCTTCAACTTTTCTTTTGAATTCCTGCACCTGGTCGCGGAAGGGACGTAGGAGCATGGTCAGGGCGGATTCGTGCTGTTTGTTGAGCAGTTCGCCCTTTTCCGTGATGATTTTTCCGGCCAGCAATTGAAAATCCTGCTCTATCTGTTTGCGGGTTTCACCCAGCAGGATATTCCGCTCATCCACCTGCTGCTGCATCACTTTGCAGGCAGTCTGCAGCGAGGCGTTGTCGGCATCGATTTTTCGGCATTCGCGGGCGAGTTCGTTGCGCTCCAGCCGGAGCCTTTGCATCTCCGCGTCAAAATGCCGCGAATCTTCCTGCAAGCGTTCCATGCGGATGGAAAGGATTAATTGCCGCCGTTGGGATCTGCTGTGCGCCAGAAGGAAAACAATGCCGGCAATGATTGCGCCCGCTGCCATCCCTAAAAAGAAAGTCTGCAGTTGGAGAGGGGCAAAGGAAAGAGAGGTCATAAGTCAAAGAACAGGGCGGGCATCCTGCAGGCTCAGCTGCGGCGGGACAATCGACGCAGTTCCTCCAGCTCTTCCAACAGTTCGAGCGCCAGGGCGCAACCAGGAAGGTTGACGCGGAGATCGTGCTGCAGCCTAGCCGCGGTTTGTACCCGTCTGATCGCGACAAAAGTAAATCGCCATTCCTGTGGCGAAGGTCCTTCGGGGGTAACGATGCCTTCTTCGATCATTTCATGGACAGTTTCTGCATTGACCCCGCAAAGCCTGCAGAGATCGGCAAAACTGCAGCAGGTTTCTTCATCGAGAATCATGCCCTGGATGTAGATGCTTTGCTCGGTCATATCAGATACCCAGTTCGGAGCGAGGATTGAACGGCATTTGGTGGGCCATGGCGGCGTAAAGCTGGCGTTGTTCTTCTGTTTTCGGTTCAGGGACCACAATGTGCAAGGTGACGATCTGGTCACCCTGATGCTTGTCGGTTGACAATCCTTTCCCTTTGAGGCGGAGCTTTTTACCGCCCTGCGATCCAGGCGGTATCTTCAACTGGACATTGCCCCCCAAAGTCGGAACGGTAAGAGAGGCGCCCAGGGCCGCTTCCCAGGGGGTGATCGGCAGAGTGAGATGAATATCCCGTTTTTCGGCATGAAAGAGTCGATGTTCCGCAAAGACGATCTCGAGAAAAAGGTCGCCGGGTGGGCTGCCGCCGTATCCGGGAAGGCCCTGGCCTTCGAGACGAATTCGTTGGCCTTCGATGATCCCTTTGGGGATGACAATATGCAGTCTGTGGGGACTGGTTCGGACATGCCCGTGATCGTCGACCTCCGGGCGGGACAGGGTAATGGTCTGATTGGCTCCTGCATAAGCATCCGCCAGGTTGATTACAATCTTGGCATGCTGGTCCTCACCTTGCATCCTGAAGGTGTGCCGGCGCGGTCCTCCTGCATGGTCCTTGCCAAACAGCGATTCAAAGAAATCGCTGAATCCGGCGGCCTCGCCACCGGTATGCCCGGTACCCCGAAACTCAAAACCGGCATCCCAGTTGGGCGGCGGCTCAAAGTTCTGGCCATCCCGCCAATTAGCCCCGAATTTGTCGTACGCAGCCCTTTTCTCGGGATCTTTTAAGACCTCGTAGGCTTCGATGACATCCTTGAATTTAGTCTCGGCATCTTTTACCTTGCTGACGTCGGGATGATATTTCCGGGCAACTTTGCGGTAGGCTTGTTTGATCTGGTCCTGGGTGGCATCGCGGCCTACACCTAAAACCTGATAGTAATCTTTGTATTCCATGCGGCTATCCGGGAAGCGGTGAGAAAAGGATCTGATTTACAAGGCTAAATAGTAAGGTTAGCCTATTAAAAAGAAAAGAAAAAAATAAAGGAGGGGGTTTCTCCTTGAAGAGCGGGCAAGGTTTCTTTTATGCTATACAGTATGGATGAAAAGAAAAAGAACATTGTTTTGACCGGTTTTCGGGCGACCGGTAAATCGTTGGTCGGCAGGATGCTGGCTGAGCAACTCGGGTATCTGTTTATCGATACCGATGAGTTGCTCTGTGAGCGGCTCGGTGCGCCCATAGCCGATATTGTCGCGCGTCATGGCTGGGCCTTTTTTCGGCAGGCGGAACGAGCGTTGCTCGCTGAGGTGCCGACGATGGTGCGAACGGTACTGGCAACCGGTGGCGGTGCTATTGAACATCGGGAACAATGGCAGCAGCTCCGCAGCTGCAGTTATGTTGTCTGGCTTGAGGCCGATGCCGCAACCATCAGGCAGCGGATGGGTGCGGATCCCAACTCGCCGGGGCAGCGACCGTCTTTGACCGGGCGTCCGATTCATGACGAAATAGCGGAACTGCTGCAACAACGCGAGCCTCTGTATTTGGCCGGTTCGGATTTGCGTCTTGATACCGGTGTGCAAAAGCCGGCCGGCTTGGTGGATGCCATTATCAGGGCGATGCCTCTCGATTTGGGTTTGAGCGATGAGAAGAATGCGTTGCGTCCCGGCAATCCCTGCGAGTTAGATTCGTTAAAGCCTCTATAAGGGAAAAAGGATGTGAAAGCTGAAGAAAAAAACACAGAAATCCGGTCGGTCTGGATGGTGAGTCGGGAATATGAAGGCCTGGCCGGGGCGGGGGGGGTGAAGGATGTCTGTCGCCAACTGGCGGAAGCGCTCGCGGCCCATGGTCACTGCTCGGTCCGGGTGATCCTGCCTCGCTACGGGTTCATGGATGCTGCCCGCCTGGGCTTTTCCCTTGCCGGCATTGGCCCCAAGAGCGGTCGGATCGGCGGGCGTCGATACGGACAGGTTTTTGAGGTCGATATGAATTACACCGCTGAAGAGCGACGGGAAGCGGTGGCGATCTGGAGGGCTGAACTGGGCGGGGTGACGGTATTTTTAGTCGAGGCTGATCGGTTTGCAACCAAGCGCGGGGTCTATACCTATACCGATGAGGATGAGCAGGAGGTCGCGTGGCAGCGTCGCGGCGGCGGGCATTTCGATTATTTCGCCATGAATATTCTTTTGCAGAAAACAGCCCTGGATCTGATGATCCTGCTGGATGAACACCCAGATGTTATCCATTGCCAGGATGGCCATGCGGCCACCTTGCCCGCGATGATGCGTGAGAATAGCGGCTATCGGCATTATTTCAGTCGAACCGGGGCCGTGGTTACCATTCATAATGCCGGCTTGGGGTATCATCAAGAGGTCGATGACCTGGCGTTTGCCCAAGCTGTTACCGGTTTGCCGAAACGGGTGATCCTGGCGGGCAGGCTCGGAGTGAGCTTCGACCCTTTTATGGCAGCTGCCGGATATGCGGTCCTGAATACGGTCAGTGAGAATTATGGCCGGGAATTGCAGCAGACACCCGAAGACGCCCGAACCGGTTGGCTGGGGCATACCCTCCTCGAGCACGGGGTGTCCTTGGCCGGCATTACCAATGGCATCGATCCCGCTGCTTTTGATCCAACCAGGCCGGAACGACTGGGGCTGGCTGCCGGGTATGACGTCCGGAACGGAGAGTTGGTCGGAAAGGGTCGATGCAAGGCTGCGCTCCTGGCACGGATTGCCGGCAACGGTCCATGGGATCAGGTGAAGCAGTTCGGTGCATTAGCGGAACTTGGCGAGGTGCCGCTTTTTACTTTTATTGGCCGTTTGACCCAGCAGAAAGGGGTCGATATACTTATAAAAGCAATTGACGAACTGTTGTCGCAGGAACTGTCGGCCCAATTCCTGGTGTTCGGGTCCGGTGCGCCGGAGTTTGAAAAACAATTGGAATGGCTCGCCACCTCATCGGTAGGCCAGGGGAAGGTTTGCTTTCTCAGCGGCTATGATCCCATTTTAGTGCATAAAGTGTATGCGGCCGGCGATTTTTTCTTGATTCCTTCCCGGTACGAACCTTGCGGGCTTACGGATTATATCTCCCAACTCCTCGGGAATCTGCCGATTGTTCACCGGGTTGGCGGTTTGGTCAAGGTCCTGGACGGGCAAACCGGTTTTTCCTACAACGACAACTCTGCCGTCGCCCTGGCATCGGCAATGGTGCGGGCCTTGACGCTATACCGCGAGAACCCCGCAGGGCTCAGGGCCATGCAGATGGCGGCGGTTGAACGGATTGCCAAGTTTCATACCTGGGAGAAGGTGATGGACGACTACCTCGCCCTCTATCAACAGGCTAGACCAATGTTGAGCCAGGACTGGTGGTGAGAGCGGTGGTGTGTGGCTGTAGTGAAACCTCACACGGTGTGGGGGGGCGTGGTCGGGACTGGTTCAACGGTCGTCGAAACCACGCTACCCGTCAGGTGCTTAATGATTTTTTTCAACTCGTTGGCTGGTTTCAAAACCTTTATGGTGAATATTGCCATGCTGGGCGTCTCGACAAAGCAGGGGCATGTTTGTCCAACCGGGAAGAACAGGCAATACAGGCTGCTTTGCTGGAGCAGTTTAGTGTCATGGTGGGAACCGAAAAAAACAATGGTCCGCTTTGGCGACTGAAAGATCTCTGTCATCAGGTCTGGCCGCAGACGACGCGGGAACAGCATCTCCAAGGGGGACTGGTCGATTGGCTCATCGGCTCGCTGTTTCACGAGGCTATGAAACTCAAGGAGAATCTCTACCTGCTCAACAATTACGGAAGGGGCGTCGTTGCGGTTGACGGTCTGGCCGATTACAATACGGTGCAACACCGTCAATCCCCAGCGATTGCCCGCATGGTTGACATGGGGGCGCTGGTTGAGCGAATCACCGGAAATGTTGCCCGCCAGATAGAACGTATGGGGTATCTCTTTGGTCAGGTGACCTATCTTTTCAGGATGCTGCTGCCCGATCTCATTGAAAATCAGCTGATCATTCGGCTGTTGGCGGAACAGGAAGCAATGGTTGCCGAACTTTGGGGCGAGTCGCTGGACGCCCTCTTTGGCGATATCTTCGCGGGCGCCCCTGCCGACGGCTTTTGCATGACCGGTGCCAGTTATCTGCGGGGCCAATGGTACCGGCAGTCCCAGAGAATGTATCAGCGGGCCTTGGCTTGTGATCCGCAGTGCGATGAAGCCATCATCAAATTAGCGCATTTGGGGGCCATCCTTCGGGATGAGCCCGGGCTGCCTAGCCGAAAAAGACCAGAATTTAATCCTCAACTTTTGTAAGGGAGTAGAATGCCATGGCAATTAAAGTAGGTATTAATGGATTCGGCAGAATCGGGAGAAACATTTTCAGGGCCTTGAGCAAGGATCCCGCCTTTGCCGGCATTGAAATTGTCGGCATCAACGATCTCACCGATGTGAAGACCATCGCCCATCTAATGAAATACGATTCTGTGATGGGGCGATCCGATCAAACGATTACGGTAGGGGAAGACGGGATTGTTGTTGATGGCAAGGCCATTCCCATCACCAGTCATCGCAAGCCAAGTGAAATCCCCTGGGGGAGTCTTGGAGCTGAGTATGTTCTTGAATGTACTGGTCTTTTTTGTGATATGGAATCGGCCAAAGCCCATATCGATGCTGGGGCGGCCAAGGTGATTATCTCCGCTCCCGCCAAAGGGGAGGTGAAAACGATTGTCATGGGGGTCAACGAGGATGAGTATGATCCGACCACCCATCACGTGGTTTCGAATGCCTCCTGCACCACCAACTGTCTGGCACCGGTGGCCCAAGTTATTTTGGATAATTTCGGGATTAAACGAGGGTTGATGACCACGGTGCATTCCTACACCGGCGACCAGCGGCTTTTGGATTTTCCGCACTCCGACCTTCGTCGGGCCCGGGCTGCGGCCATGTCGATGGTGCCGACCAAAACCGGAGCCGCGGCGGCGGTCGCCTTGGTAATCCCAGAATTAAAAAATAAATTCGATGGGCTGGCAGTTCGAGTTCCAACCCCTGATGTCTCTCTCGTCGACGTCGTGATTGAGGTCGAACGTGAAACTACGGTTCAGGAGGTCAACAAAGCGCTTGCCGCGGCCGCCAACCGATATCTGGGGTATACCGAAGAGCCATTGGTTTCAATTGATTTTCAGGGAGATCCCCATTCCTCGATTGTTGATGGACTCTGCACCAAGGTGCTGGGTACCTCTGTCAAGATTATGAGTTGGTACGACAACGAATGGGGGTATTCTAACCGGATGCTGGATTTGGTGTTGCATATGGAGGCCAATAAACCTCTGTAAAAGGCATTGCGGGCAAATGCTCATGAGGAACTGCCGAAAATTTGCCATGTATCGGATCTTAAGGCGGTCTTTCCACGTTGAAAGGTGAAAAAAAATCGGGTTATTCCTTTCAAACCTGTTGTAAAATGGTTTGATGGAATACCCGATTTTTACTCGCCAGCAGGGGGCCGAATGATTAGTTCGGTACCCTGACAAGTTGTTTGTCAATCTTCAATAAACCCTGTTCCTTTACAGGTCGGGCATTTCTGGTCAGGGGTACAGACCTGGCCATCGTCGTTTTTACCCTTCCACTCACTGCTGGTCTCGCACACACCATCAATTACTTTTTTGCCCATACAGGTCGGACAGACAGTCTTTTTTGCATCTTGAGCCATGAGTTGTGCCTCCTCTTAAGGTTAGTAATAAAAGATTATGAAAAACAATTAATGCCAATAACAGGGAAAGACAAGAGAAAATCATGATATTTTGTTCCTCTTGCAGGGGAGACGGTCACCGGATGAGCCTGCAAAGATTTGTAAGTCGCTGAACACAGGAGGGTATTTGAGGGTGCGGTTTCCCCCTGCTCAAAGCCGGCCAATGCATCCGGTGCATGCATTCCCCGTGGCTTTAAAAGCGCATTCAATGATGAGAAAGAGTCAAGCGGAGTCTGCCATTTTAAAGAGCTTTTCTGCGCAAGCGTGCGGCGGAATAGACAACATTGTCCATGGCACCGGTATCAAGAGGGGGGAAGGCTATGCGATATACCCGTTTTGGTAAAACCGGGATTCAGATGCCCGTGCTTTCCGCCGGTTGTATGCGAACCATGCAATCGTGGCAGGATAGAGCCGACGACAGAATTGACCAGCGTAGTCAAAATAATTTTGAAGCGGTCGTTGTTGAAGCACTGCGATTGGGGATCAACCATTTTGAGACCGCAAGGGGGTACGGTTCATCGGAGCGCCAGCTTGGTTCGATTCTCTCTGGCCTGCAGAGGGATCAGTTTATCCTTCAGACCAAGGTGAAGCCGGAAGATGAGCCTCAAGTCTTCATAGCGAACGTTCTTGACTCTCTGCGGCGTTTGCAGGTTGAGTATATCGATCTTTTGGCTATCCATGGGGTCAACTCGTATAAATCCCTCTGGCAAATTTGCCGCCCAGGCGGGTGCCTTGCAGCGGCCCGGGTCTTGCAGCGGCAAGGACGGGTGGGTTGGGTGGGGTTTTCAGGGCATGGGTCGACCGAGGTCATCCTTGATGCCGTCATGCACGAGGGCGATGGCGGATTTGACTACCTTAATCTTCATTGGTATACCATTTTTCAACAGCACACCGCCGCTCTCCTGGAAGCCGGAAGGCGGGATCTCGGTGTTTTCATCATCAGTCCTACGGACAAAGGTGGCATGTTGTACAGGCCGCCTGACAAGCTAAAGGAATTAAGCCTGCCCCTCTCGCCGCTCCAGTTCAATGACCTTTTCTGTCTGCTCCAACCAGGAGTGCATACCCTCAGCATAGGAGCGTCTGTTCCAACTGATTTTTGTGAACATATCGAGGCGTTGGCCTATCGGGGGGGACGTGCTCTGGTCCGTGACATCTATCGGAGGTGGCAGGAGGCCATGTACTCGGCTACCGGCCAAAACCTGCCAGATGACCACTGGCGCAGCTACCCATCTTTTGAGAGTACCCCTGGGTACATACACATAGCGTATATTTTTTGGCTGGAAAATCTGCTCAGGGGGTGGGGGCTGCTGGAGTACGCCCGGGCAAGGTATGCCCTGTTGGGGCAGGACACCCGTTGGGTACCGGGCAATAATGCGGCGTGTGTCGATGGGTACGATCTTGCCGGCATCGCCGCCGTCGCGAAGGTGCATCCTGCCGAACTAGTCGATCGGTTGCGGCGCGCGCATCAACTGCTATCGGTCAGGTGAGTGAAGGTGCCTTTGGGCCTGAGAGAGTAGCGGTGGTTATTTTTCGCTTGCGAAAAATAACCTTCTTGGCAAAAAAACTGCGGTGGGGGGCGGGTTTGAGGGATCTCAGGCCGGGGCTTTTTTGGGCTGTTCGGCAAAGAGGTCGTTTTCTTCAAGGGCACTCTGGAGCCGCTGCAGGGTGGCTTGCGTTTCACCTTTTTTTATTCGAATGTTAATAATGAATTCGGCATCGTTCATCGGAGACGGAGGGGAAATGTTAAAATCTCGCTTGCTGGCCAGTTCGCCAAAATAGGTGCGTCGAATTTGTTCCACTCTACTTTCGAAATCCGCGAGCCGGTTCGCCCCTTCGGTATCCTTTTTTTTACTCAGCTGCTTGAGCAGAACCGCCGCAGGTTGAGCTGATTTGGCAGCCTTGGTAAGGGCCTGCTGCACCGGCTTCAGCGAAAGAGCTGTCTGCAGATTGGTCGCCATTCCTTCAAGCAGGGTGATGATCTTTGCCAGCTGAGGTCGATTCGGGGCAAAAGGTCTGATGATGTGCAGGTACAGAGCATCTCGTTCCTTACTGTCTTTCATCGGGGCCAAGGTTTCCGACGCCACTGAAAATTGGAGTTTTTCATTGATCATGTCGGAGATGATTTCCGGGGATTCACCGCGTAGGCGGATCTGATTTACTTTCCGGTATTTATGTATCGTTGAGTGCGATACTTTCTGGCCTGGTTTGCCGATACCGAGCATTCCGCCGAATTGATCAGCCAGTTGGGCATTGTTCAATCCCAGCGAAACGCTGGCTGATTCTAAGAAATTACCGATTTCCAGTGGATTGAGATTGCGCCGCTTGGTGTTTTCGGCCAGCGAAATGTTGAAAAAATCCTCGGAGGAAAAATCGCTTTCCTGATAGACCTTGGCTTCGACCGAAGTTCGGTGGATTCGTTTCAAGGCCTGGTATCTTCTGAAACCGCAGAGTATTTTGTAACGGCCGTCGTCTTTTTTCAACAGCACCAGCGGGTGCAGCAGACCGTTTCGCTCTATTGAAACGGCGAGTTCCTCAATGTAGGATTCCCGCAATAGATCGGCGTACCTGCTCTCCCCTTGCAAACGGAAAATAAACTCCAAATCTTTAGGACTTGTTGTATCGATGTTGTCGATATCAATGTTTCTGACCAGCGACATGGCCTGGCTGAACTGGGCAAAGGCCGGAGCCAGCATCTGGGCGATGGATATTGCGGTCTGCTGCTGATTGACAAGATCGGGGCGGACCGATATGAGCAGGGAGCGAACTTCAGGGTCGTAATATCCCTCGAGGCACTGCTTCTGGCGAAACAGTTGGTTGATATGAGCCCTCTCTCGGCCGCAAAGCGGTGAGTCAACCGTCGCGACCGCGGTCTGCAGGTGTTGATCCGAGGCGGCTATTCGGATTTTCGATAAGAGTGACGGGGAAATCGTGGGACTGTGGGGCGCTTCTGAACTTCCTCGTTCGCCTTGCCCATAGCCGAAAAGCAACATCTCCTGCAATGTATCGCAGTCGGTATTTACTTGAAAAAAAAGAATAAGCGGCAACAATCCATTGCCGGCGATCTCGTCTTTAAATTTCTTTATTTGCAATAAAAAGGTGTCTCGTACCTTGGGGCGACTCTTTACGGCCGTGATATTGGAGAGATCCATGATCTCTTTTTTGTACTTGGTATTGATCACGGCATAGCAATGCAACTGGTCGGCCAAGGTCATTGCCAGATCGGCCAGATAGTGCCCCTGCTGGTCTTCCTGGGATGCGCGGTACCCATCGGCAACAACAATAATGATGTTGTTGTTGCCAAGTATTTTATGAATGGTTGGGGGCAAGTCTGGTCGCATGATTGTTCAACCGGATGGCGTTTGGCTGTAAATTGGTCGTGCATGGAGAGCGTTGCTGGCCGGATCAATGGCTTGGGTGGCCAGTAAACCGCCTGTTGTGGCTAAGGTTTCGCTTCCCATGACCAGATGCACAACTTCGCTGGCGTACAGTTTGTTCGCCGAAGTCACCGGGATCAGGGTTTCTTCGTTGTTATTCTCACTGCAGCTGAGCAATTGTCCGTTGATCAAGAGCGCGGCGATGGTTTTGATGTCCTTGCATGGGACAGGTGATAGTTGCTCGTTGAGTTGGTTGAAGGAGGTTGGTATTCGTTTTTCGAAATTATCATAGACGGTTT
The DNA here is from genome assembly GCA_903842475.1 of uncultured bacterium. GTDB lineage: Bacteria > Desulfobacterota > Desulfobulbia > Desulfobulbales > Desulfobulbaceae > Desulfobulbus. The sequence continues at coordinate 9,742 of CAIMMA010000342.1, read as the reverse complement.
GGAGGATATCAAAAGCCATCTGGAGGCGCCGCTGGGGGGATAGCGTGGTGGCGGCAATGGCGTTGTATTGCCTGTGATGCTGAATTGCATGGGCCAAGGAGGCACCGAGGAGGATGGAGGTCCAGCCGATTTGCAGCCAGATGAGAAAAAGTGGGACGGAAGCAAACGAGCCATAGATGGCGTTGTAACTGGCAACACCCACCTGTAGGGCGATGTAGATTTTTTGGAAAATGAACCAGAAAATAGAGGCGAAAAGAGCACCTATCAGGGCCGCCCCGGTCTTTACCTTAACGTGGGGGAAGAAAAGATACATGACCATCAAGGTGATGACAATGAACACAAAGGGGACAAAATTAATGAAAAAAGCCGCCACCCAGGCGGTCGGTACAATCATGCTCACCTGGCCCATGATTTTCTTGCTGGCAAGAATAGCTTCAGCCGCCAGCGCGATATTTAACGATATGGGCAGCAGGATCAGTAAGGCGAGATAATCCATGATCTTACGGGAGAATGATCGCCCCTTGTGGGTATGCCAGATGGCGTTCATGGCATCTTCCACTGAGGAAAGCACCAGGATGACTACACCGATCAGGCCGATAACGCCCAGGAGACCCAGAGCGGCGAAGTTTGTCTGGTTGACATACCCAAAGATGAGATCAACGGCGTTGTGCAGATAGGCCGTCCGGGCGGTTTGGGCCTGAGTGTTGGCTGATTGCCCTGCATTGGGGCTGGAAGGTTCGGTTACGCCAGGGGCGGGGATGCCAATCCTTGTTGCCGGCAGAGATGTAGGAGGCTCAATCTGTTCGATGATTCTGATAGCTGCCAGTTTGAGCTGTTCATCGCTGCCGAGTCCTTTGAGAATGGAGGTGCTCAGTGCCAGGATAGGGATCAGCGAGAGAATGATGGAGTAGGTCAGCGCCGAGGCCCTGATAGCAAGGTGCGTCCGGAAAAACTCCCGATACATGATCAGTAAGATCCGAAGGCAAATACGGAAAAATTCGACGGGCTTGTTTTTTGAGGGAAGTGGCGAAAAGGCCCATTGATGCATACGCCGGGATCGGGAGAGGCGATCAGCGTGCGATTGTTCCTCGGGCATTCCGGACGAATCGTTCATCTCCCCAGTTCCTGATGCAGCCATTTTTCGATAATTTCAAAGATTATTTCTCGTTTCACCGGCTTGGTAATGTAGTCATTCATGCCGGCTTCCAGGCAAATTTCTCGATCGCCTTTCATGGCGTTGGCGGTCATGGCGATAATGGGGATGGTCGTGAACCCCCTGTTCCGCAACTCTCTGGTCGCGGCGAGACCATCCATCTCCGGCATCTGGATATCCATAAGGATGAGATCGAAACGTTCTGGCGCTTCGGTGAAGGTGTCCACGGCCTTTCGGCCGTTGTTGGCCACTTCAACTTTGTACCCTGCTTTGGTGAGGATCAGAACCGCAAGTTTTTGGTTGACCGGATTGTCCTCGGCCAGCAGGATACGGACCGATTGTTTGATTTCCTCGCGAACACTGTACTGGGTAATGAAGGTTTCCTTAACCGGGCTTGCGTCGGCGGGTTCTTCAGGGCTCATCAGTTTTTCAATGGTTTTGAAGAGGATTTCCCGCCGGGTTGGTTTGGTGAGAAAGGCATCGAAACCGGCGTCTTTGCAGCGTTGGGCGTTCCTGTCCGTGGAGGAGGTGTAGGCGAGCAAAGGGATTTTGGCGGTTTCAGGGATCTCATGGCGGATCATCCCGGCCAGGGTATAGCCATCCGGCGCCGGCATCTGGATGTCAAGAATGATGAGATGGAACAAGGTGTTCTCGGCGATGGCCTGGTGCAGCACGGAAGCGACTTGGCTGCTGTTCTGAATGGCCACGACCTCAAGGTCGGCGGTTTTGAGGATATGCGTTAAGATGCTGAGATTGGTGATATTGTCATCAACCACCAAAATCCGCTTTTTTGCCAGGGAGACTTTGCTAAACGTCTTGGTGTACTGTTGCGGCATTTTTTTCAGTTTGGAGGTGAAATGAAAGATGCTGCCCCGGCCTGGTTGGCTCTCGGCCCAAACGTGCCCCTCCATCAAGCCGGCGATTTTACGACAAATGGAAAGACCCAGGCCTGTGCCGCCGTATTCCCTGGTGGTTGAGCCGTCGGCCTGTCGAAAGGCCTCGAAAATGGAATCCAATTTATCCTCGGGGATCCCGATTCCCGTATCTCTAATCCGGGCGTGGAGCGTGATGCTGTCTTGGGTTTCTTCATCGACCATGAGGGCCAGTTCAAGCTCTCCTTTTTTGGTGAATTTGGCTGAATTTCCCATCAAATTAACCAAAACCTGACGAAACCGACCCGGATCGCCCATGACGTTGGCCGGGAGGGCATCGTCGATTCTGCAGAGTACCTCGATCGGGCGTGAGGCAACCTTGGGTCTGACCAGATCGCAGACATCCTGCACCGTGATCTCCGGGTCGAAGCTGATGCATTCGAGGTCGAGTTTGCCTGCTTCAACCTTGGAAAAGTCGAGAATATCGTTGATTAGGGAGAGCAGGGCGTCGGAACTGCGTTTGATGGTCTGAGCGAATTCCACCTGTTCCGCATCCAGTCCGGTATCCAGAAGCATATCGGTGAAGCCGATGATCCCGTTCATCGGGGTGCGGATTTCGTGGCTCATTGCCGCCAAAAATTCGCTTTTGGCGATGTTGGCCGCCTCCGCAGCTCTTTTGGCGGTCCGTAATTCTGCAGTCTGCTTTTTTATTTCCGCTTGCAGGGTTTCGGAGTAGTTGCGTTGCTGTTCTTGAATCTTGCTGTAATTCTCTTCGTTTTCAACCATGATGTCCTGGAATTTTTTCTCCAGGACCGCAGACTTCCGATCGAATTGTTTTTTCTGGATGCGGAGCCTGTTTACGGTTTCCTCGGTTTCGCGGTGAGCGAGAAAGAGGCGGACCCCAAGGCGGACAATGGTTGAGATCCAACCGCTGGCGTCAGCCTGCTTGGGGTCTTTGGCGGTAGCGAGGACATATCCTTGCAGGTCCGGAACTGCGAGCAGGGCGAACGAACGATTGTGCAAAAAGAAAGAAATCTCCGATGATTGTTTTTCTTTTTCCTCGATGCATTGGATGGCCAGTTCAGCGCCCAACGGGAAGTTATCGGAGGCCACGTGATGGCCGGAATGATTGAGGCAGAAAAACAAGAGCAACTCGGTTTCTTGCTCCAGTTGGGTGCGTAATCCGATCAATTCATTGATCGGGTCGACCAGATCGGCAAACAGGGGTGTCAGAGTCATGAAAGAGAACCTCAGCCGCCATACATTTTTTTGGTTTTTTCCAGTTCCTCTGGAAGATCTTCCGCAAGCACCTTGTATTCTTCCACGTTGGCTTGAATATGTGCGGCTAGAGATGGTACCAGGATGGTGGTGAGTCCGTCCTTAATAGCTGAAAATCCCAGTTGGTGAATAATATATTCGCTCATCTGGAGGATTCCGGTCGGCGAATGGGGGTTGATGGGCCCACTGTCGAGATGATGATCGCGAATGGCTTCGGCAATCGGGTCGGGGATACGCCAATCCTTGGCCAGTATATATCCTATCTGGCAATGGTCGGTGTTGAACAGGTCTTGTTCCAATTCAATCAGAGAGGGTCCGTCGGGGTCCAGTTGCTCGATCAACTTTAGAAAGTTTTCCTGGTCAGTCTCTATCTCAACAATCAGGCCGATGTCGTGCAGGATACCGCAGAGATAGGCGTCATCGCCATTGAGGGTGAAAATACGTTCGGCAATCATTTTGCAGCAGATGCTTGAGGCGGCGCTGTGGAGCCACAGTTGTTGTGGTGAGAATTCGGTGGTCCCGGAAATATTGCGAAGCAGTCCCCGGATTGCATCGGTCACCGCAATGTTATGGAGATTTTTCATGCCAAGGAGCGCCACCGCCCGAGAGATGGAGTCAACCTTGCGCGTCAATCCAAAATAGGAACTGTTGACCAGCGTCAAGAGTCTGGCGACCAGCGCGGGATCGAGACGGATGACTTCTTCAAAATCCTGCAAAGTCGAATCTTCATCGTTGACCAATTGGACGAGCCGGGCGACAATATGAGGCAAAGTCTTTATCTTTTTAAATTTGTCAATCAGCACTTCGGCTGTGGGCATAAAAGGACTCCTCAAGTTTGGCGGGCCACGGGGCAGGAACGAACGGGTTTACGCTAAAATTTCTTTTTTAGTTACTGCCTCGGCCTTGATTCGGTCGAGTAACTCGGCGAGCACTGGTTTAATATTTTCACGGATGTCGCCGGCCACGATTATGAATAAGAGGTCATCCCCAGGGGAAAAACGACCGGAACTAGCTTCAACTATTATCTCATAAATACCAGGCCGTTCAAGGTATTCTTGCCGTAACCGTGCTATCTTCCCGTGATCTATCGTGGTTTCCAGTGCCGCAACCTGTCGCCCATCGTGGCGCGACCAACTGCGTACGGTCCCGTTATGGATAAGGATCATTCCGACTTTGTCATTGAAATCATGTCGTTTCTTCAGGTTGGCGATGGTTGCTGAAATGTCCATTTGAATCCTTTATTGCAGAGGTAGGGGTCTGTTAGGGTGGATTAGAGATTTTTACTGAGGGCTACTGGAATGATCAGTTTGTCGCCAATTCGGATTTCGGCGAGTCCGCTCCTGTTGTTGGCCGCCAGTAAGGTTTGGGGGGAAAGTCGGAATTGGCGGGCGATGGAGGATAGGGTGTCTCCTTTTTGCACCGTATACCTGGCTACGGGTTTGGCTGGTGCAGACTTTATCCTGGGGGTGCCCTCTGGTGTGGTGGCTTTAGGTGCTAATGTGGTTGCAGATTGTTGAACCAGTGGCTGCTTGCCAGCGGGCAGTCGCGCCTGGTATCCTTTCGGTACCGGCTGCCGGCCGTCGAGCACGGGTTCCATAAGAGCGGCATTCAGCCGTGCGAATTCTTGCGGGGAGATGCGGTAGGCGCTGCGCAGCCGTGCAACGGGCGTATCTTCCTTGATTCGAACTGTGATCGTCGTTTCCGGCCGATCGAAAGGTACTCTCGGATCGGTTGCCAATCGCTTGGCTACCCGCGTGGCGGCCAGAAACTCCGAATAAAAGTTTCGGGAGGCAAATTTAAAATACCCTTGGCTGTAGGATTTGAAGATATTTTCATAATTGCCCTGTTCGTTGACCGCTCGGACCATGCCGGCGCGGCCATAATTATAGGCGGTGATGGCCAGCGGCCAGGTTTCGAGTCGGGCGTAGTTATCCTTGAGCATTTTTGCGGCTGCCTGGGTGGCGAGGTATGGGTCGTAGCGCTCATCGACCAGTTCGTTGATGGTGAGGTATTCCTTGCCGGTGGACCGGGTAAACTGCCAGAGGCCGGCAGCTCCGGCTTTACTGTAGGCTTTCGGATTAAAGGAAGATTCCACATGGGGGAGATAGGCCAGTTCCGCGGGTAGTCCTTGCGAGATGAAATAACGTTTAAAGTGGGCAAGATATTTACCGGAACGAATGAGCCCCTCGTAAAAACGGTCTTGCTGGCCAACTTGCAACCGGATGTTTTCCCGAGCCTCGTGATAGTCGGCCTGGGGCGACTGGGCGAAAAGAGCCGCAATCTTTCTTTCTTCCGGGGTGATCGGTTTTTTCCCGGAACCGAGTTCGGTGAGGATTTCGTTAATCCGATTTTTAGCTTCCTTAATGCGTTCGCTGTTGATCTTGGCCGATCCGGCGGCATCCCAATCTTCGAGCTCAATAACAGCATAAACACGGCTGAGATCGTCGATGTCATGCAATATCCCCTGCCGGGTCGAATAGCGGCTGTACACCGCTTCCCAGAATTTGACGTTGGTACTGATGCAGGGATAGAGGGGGAATGGTTCGGCCGCAAAGCACTTGGTGACGGCAAGGCACAGGGAGCATGAAAACCAGCAGAGGATAATGCAAAGAAAATGTATCTTTTGTTCTTGTGTTTTCGGAACGATGCAATTCATGATAGTGTGATGGCAAAAGACCAGTCAAAGGGAAGAGAGTGGTTATGAGCGACGAAACTTTTTTTTATCGTATCATATTGTCAACAGGCCGGCGATAGAAGTTGCAAGACACGGTGGTCGGCAGATAACGATACCGTACCTTTTATTAATCAGATGGATCGTATCCCATGTATAAACCCATAATAGGGACCCTTGGTTATATTTTGTCGTCAGACGGGCTGCAGACGCTACTTGTGCACCGTAATGCCCGCGCTGCAGATCAGCATTTAGGTAAATATAACGGCTTGGGCGGTAAAATGAAAGCAAACGAAGATGTGCTGAGTTGCCTGAGAAGAGAAATTCGGGAGGAGTCAGGCCTGGAATGCACCGGCATTCGATTGCGCGGCACCATTAACTGGACCGGTTTCGGGCCAGAAGGTGAAGATTGGCTCGGTTTTATTTTTCTGATTACCGATTACAGCGGTACGGCCTTGCAGAAGAATGAGGAGGGGGATCTGATTTGGCATCCGGTTGCCGCTCTCGATCAGTTACCGATGTGGGAAGGGGATCGTTTCTTTCTGCCCCTGGTTTTTGATGGCGATCCTCGACCCTTTCACGGTGTTATGCCTTATAAAAACAATCGGCCCTTGTCCTGGGAATATTTCCGGTGTTAATTTTCCAGTTCTAAAAATGAAGATCCAGGGGCTCGCATCCTTCCAAAGTCCTTGCGTTCAGGGATGGTGATCTGTATATTGGTGCCCTGTTCAGTTCCATTATAATTTCGGAAGGTTATGGTTTTGCAACCTTTTCGGCAACTTAAAAGTCAGGGGAAACGTCATGGAGAATACTGCGGAATTGGTTCGCTTGGAGGAGTTTGTAGATAAACTGTTGACGAAATACAACAACCTGAAGTCCGAGTATCACGCATTGCAGGATACCCTCCGGGAACGTGATGCTGAATGTGCTGATTTGAAAAACACGGTTTTCAATCTCAGCACCGAGCGTTCCGAGGTCGGAAATCGGGTGACTGGCTTAATCGGTCGTATCGAGCAATGGGAAAGTGAGCACGATGCTGATGTTGCTGAAAAAAGCAATAATAGCGGTGTGCAGGGATTTTTGTTCGGCGATGACGCTGACAATAAAAACAATTGAGGCTGACGATCGATACTGATGCAGGATCGTCTTGTTCGCTTCAATCTCTTCGGACAGGAATATACTTTTTATAGTGACGCTCCCGAAGAAGAGGTGGAGTCAGCTATCAGCCTGCTCCGCCATGAGTTGGAAGGCCATGAGAAAATGAGTCGAAGTTCTGTTCCGTCGAATAAAGTGCTCGTTTTGGGGTGTTTGCGCATGGCGGCCAAATATACCCAACTGAATCGAGAGTATAAGGAGTTTCGGCAAGCGCAGGGGCATACGGTTGCCCAGCTGATCGACAAGGTTTCCATTGCATTGGACTAGTCAGTTGGAAAAATATCGTTTTGTTTGGGAGATCGTTCTGCTATAGTAGATACTTAGTCAAAGGAACACAATGTGGCCCCTGCTCTGTTGGTGATTAACGGAGTATTAAGCCAACTCACATGATTAGGGTAGCTTTATTGTCGAACTATGGAAATCTTAACTGATTTCCAGACGACGACATGGGCAATACCCACCTAATTTGATTAGGTTTTGATCATTCCGTTGACACGGCAGCGTGGGGGTTTTTTGGCCAGCGTATCGAACCGCTGTTTTATATAGACACTGTTTCAGTGTTTAAAGAGGATAGTAGCGTGTACAGTAGTAACGGACAGAGTAGGTCTAGTGCTAAAAAGACAACCCTGATGCGATCAGGTTTACTATATTTGAGTAACCTTCCACACAGGCTGTTTCAAGTAAAACACCTGCCGGGAAATTGTTGCAGAGGCGGTCGTTTTTCTTGTAGTTCTAAAGGTCTATGACCTCAGGGTTGTGCTAAGCAGTTGCTGGACGGGCCCTGGGGGCCTGTTGTTGTGGCAGCGTTTCTGTTTTTAAAACCCCCTTCTTCCGAACGTCACTCCCGCTTTCCCGCTCTTCCCCTCTCCTTTTGCGGCAACCTTGCAACTTTGAGCGATCAAAGGGCAGGCTTGCGCTATTTTTCATATATTTAAGTAGGTATCTTGCCATGGAATTGAATGTGATAACCCTGCTTTTGGCGTTGGTGAATCTTGTCGCCGGGTTGGCTATTGGTATACTTCTGCGTAAACGTCTGGTAGAGGGCAACCAGAAAAATATCGCGTTGCAGGGGCGGCAGATCATTGAAAATTCCATCAGTGAAGCCGAACAAATTAAAAAAGAGGCATTGCTGCAGGCCAAAGAAGAAGCTTTTTTAATCAAGCAGGAGGCCGATCGTGAACTCAAGGCAAGTCGGCAGGAACTCAAGGATGATCAACGGCGGCTGAATCGTAAATTCGATGAAATCCAACGGGAGTTTCAGATTCTGGAAGAAAAACAGACCAGCCTCAAATACCGTGAAGAGCGTCTGGCGACCAACGAAACTGAGGTCGTGGAAAAGAAGCAACAACTTGATATCCTGGTCGATGAACAGCGCTATAAATTAGAAAAGATCGCCGGCATTGATCGCGAAGAGGCCAAGCAGCAACTCATGCAGTCCATCGAAAGTGAGGCACGCATGGATTGCGCTAAAAGGCTTTCGCGCATCGAAAATGAAATGAAAATGGAAGCTGATCGTAAAGGTAAAAATATCCTTGCGTTAGCTATTTCGAGATACGCCGGCGATTATGTTGCCGATAAAACAGTATCGATGGTTCCCCTGCCTAATGATGAAATGAAAGGACGAATTATCGGGCGGGAGGGGCGAAATATCCGTGCCATCGAGGCGGCGACCGGTATCGATATCATTATTGACGACACCCCTGAAGCGGTTATTCTTTCGGGGTTCAATCCTATTCGACGCGAGGTGGCTCGAAGGGCACTGGAACAGCTCATTTCCGATGGGCGGATTCATCCGGCCCGAATTGAAGAAGTCGTCGCCAAGGTCACCGAGGAACTCGAGGTTGGGATTCGCGAATCTGGTGAACAAGCGACCTTTGATGTCGGCGCCCACGGTATGCATGTGGATTTGATCAACCTGATAGGCCGCCTCAAATACCGCACCAGTTATGGGCAGAACATCCTGCAGCATTCCCTTGAGGTCGCTTTCCTCTGCGGGGTTATGGCTGCAGAGTTGGGCTTGGATGTTAAAAAAGCCAAACGAGCAGGTTTGCTGCACGATATAGGCAAGGCGGTCGACCATGAGGTGGAAGGTTCCCATGCCATTATCGGCCGTGATCTTGCCCGTAAATACGGAGAGGCCGAAGATATTATTTATGCTATTGGTGCGCATCATGAAGATCAGCCACCTAAAAGCGTGCTGGACGTGCTGGTGCAATCCGCCGACGCACTCTCCGGGGCAAGGCCTGGAGCGCGGAAAGAAATGCTGCAGAGTTATGTCAAGCGCCTTGATGATCTTGAAAACATTGCCAACAGCTTCAGTGGCGTCGAAAAATCCTACGCCATCCAGGCGGGGCGTGATCTCCGTATTATCGTGGATAGTCAGAAGGTCAAAGATGAGGAAGCGACCCTGTTGAGTCGCGATATAGCCAAGGCCATTGAAGAGCAATTGACCTATCCGGGACAGATCCGGGTCACGGTCATTCGTGAGACCAGAGCGGTTGAATTCGCCAAGTAGGGGGATATAATGAAGTCCGTAGCCGAACAGATAGCCCTGATAGAAAGGGGGGCCGTTGATTTTCATTCTAAAGAAGATTTGGTTAAAAAATTGACCCG